>CBIHMD010000361.1:0-3771 GCA_966210655.1 uncultured Thalassospira sp. | reverse complement strand
ATTGCCGGACTGACCGGCAAAATGACGCGGCTTGCCGATAACGACTTTGATGTCGAGATCAATGAGGTCAATCGGGCGGATGAAATCGGCACGATGGGACGGGCGGTTCTGGTGTTTCGGGAAAACGGGATCGAGCGGGTCAAGCTTGAAGCGGCCCAGCGCGAGGCGGACGAGCGCCGCCGCAAACGCATGGAAACCCAGGAACAGTATATCCGCGAGTTTGATCAGGCGGTGGTTTCGGTCATGGCCGAAGTGGGTGTTGCGGTCGAACAGCTTCATCAGGTGTCAAATGTCCTTCGGCGCAGTGCCGATACGGCGGCCAGCCAGTCGATGGCGGTGTCATCGGGGACCGAGGAAGCATCATCAAACGTGCAGCTTGTCGCGACGGCGGCGACCGAGCTTGCGGCATCGATCAACGAGATTTCCGGGCAGGTCAGCGAAACATCGAACATGGCGCAATCGGCAACCGAACGTGCGCGCCATACCAATGAAAACATTCAGGGGCTGAATGATGCGGCGCTCAAGATCGGGGAGGTCATCTGTCTGATCAGCGATATTGCCGGGCAGACCAACCTTCTGGCGCTGAACGCCACCATCGAGGCCGCCCGTGCGGGGGATGCCGGCAAGGGATTTGCGGTTGTGGCAAGCGAGGTCAAGAACCTTGCCAACCAGACCGCGAAGGCAACCGAAGACATCACCAGCCAGATTAATGGTATCCAGCAGGCGACGGGATTGGCGGTTGAGGCGATTGATGAAATCGTCCGCATGATTTCCGATATCAGCGAACGGGCGGCTGCGGTTGCCGCCGCGGTCGAGGAGCAGACGGTTGCGACCAGCGAGATATCGCAGAATGTCGAACAGGCCGCCGCCGGGACAGAGGAAATATCAGCGGCCATGCAGGGCGTATCGGCGGCGGTGGCGGAAACCAATGTTGCCGCCAATGACGTGCATGGCTCGGCCGATAATCTTGGCACGCAAAGCGGTCATTTGCGGGGCCAGATTGACGGGTTCCTTGAACGGATGCGATCACTTTGATAACGAAATGTCGGCAATGATGTGCAGCCTGGGCTTGTCCAGGCTGCTTTTTTTGCGATAAAATCCCGACAAAGCGTATAAGTGAATGCCAGCAAGTGCATCGCGAAAGTTAACAACGGGATTTCAGGAACGCCGCATGACCGACACACCACGTACCGACAAACCACGCATTGTATCATCCTCGCATCTTGTATCGGAACGTGCCGCCGAGCTTTCCGAGCTTGAATTTGCCCTGATCCTGTCGGGTAATGCGTTTAACCGCTGGATGGTGCGGTGCATGCGGGCCGCAGGCATGCCCGATGTTTCGGTGCTTGATATCCTTGTGCTGCATAATGTCAATTCACGCGAACGGGAAAAAAGCCTTTCGGAAGTGTGCTTCGTTCTGAATGTCGAAGACAGCCATCTGGTGAATTACTCGCTTAAGAAACTGCGCAAGCTGGGGCTGGTTGACGGGATCAAGCGCGGCAAGGAAGTGCATTATTCGACGACCAAGGAAGGCCGCGAAATGTGCCAGAAATACCGTGACGTCCGCGAGGCCTGCCTGATCGAGACGTTCCAGCGGCTGGGCGTCAATCACGAGGAAGTCGGCGATGTGGCCAAGACGCTGCGCGCGATTTCGGGTGTTTATGATCAGGCATCACGTGCGGCGAGTGCGATGTGATCATGTGATCAAGGGTTTCTGAAGACCAGACAAAAGGCAGCGCGATGGTTATCGGGGCTGCCTTTTTCATGTCTGCGTGTTCGGACGTCCCGGCCTTAGGGTTGCGGCAGAAGGGGCCGGTTATGGGTCGGGGACATGATGATCTCGTTAAAGCAGATCCGTGCCGGGGCGGCGACGACATAGGTGACCATATCGGCCAGATCGTCGGGCTTTAGCATCAGGGCGCGTTCGTCCTTGCCAATCGGCACGGGGCGCTGGTCAAGGATCGGGGTGGCGACTTCGCCGGGGCTTATGCAGCAGCAGCGGATATTGTTGTGCATTTCTTCCTGATTGATGCTGTGCGACAGGTCGACAACGCCGCGTTTGGACGCGACATAGGCCGGGCCTGCGACGGGGAATTCATGCTTTGCCGCCCAGGATGCAATATTGATGATCAGCCCGTCCTTTTGCGCGCGCATGTGGGGCAGGGTCGCGCAAACCGTGTTGGCGACACCATTGAGATTGACCGCGACGATGCGGTGCCAGTCAGCGATATCAAGGTCGCGCCAATGGCGTTTGGGGCTGTTCATGCCGGCACAATTGATCAGGACATTGATTTTGCCCATGGACGTCTGAATGTTGCGCGCGGCATCCGCGACCTGATCGCTGTTGCTGATATCAAGCGGGTGGATTTCGACCTTTCCGCCATCTGATGTGATTTCGTTTGCGACCTTCTGAAGGGCTTCTTCGCGCCGTGCAGACAGGGCGACCTTCGCGCCCGCCGCGGCAAGCGATTTTGCAATTGCCTCGCCAATGCCGCTACCGGCACCGGTGATCCAGACCGATTTTCCCGAAAGATCATGCACGGGCTTTCTCCGTTGGTGATTTGCCCGGAGCCTAGCACATGACCATAAATCCAGAAATATCAGATTGATGGGACGTTCTGATCGGCGTTCTGACGGGACAATGCCGATAAAATATCCTGCGTAGTTTCCCGCATAATGCATATCAGCCATGAAATAACATTGACAATTTATCAGTAAAATGTGACCGTTCTGTTGGGAGGCTACTTCGGAGTCACGAGATGCGCACGAAAATGCATGTCGGCCTCATCACACACAGGGAGACTTGACTGATGCTTAAAAAGGCACTTTCCACCGTTGCAGTTGCCGCGATGACCATGTCGGCCGGCTTTGCCATGGCAGCCGAAAAATGGGATATGGCGACCCCGTATCCGGACGCGACATTCCACACCCAGAACATCATCGAATTTGCCAAGGACGTGAAAGAAGCGACCGGCGGTGAACTTGAAATCACGGTCCATTCCGGTGGTTCGCTGTTCAAGCACCCGGACATCAAACGTTCGGTCCAGCGCGGTCTGGTTCCGGCCGGTGAAACCCTGATTTCGCTTCTGGCGAACGAGGACCCGGTTTTCGGCGTTGACGCGATCCCGTTCCTTGCGACCAGCTATGACGAAGCCAAAAAGCTTTGGGACGCATCGCGCCCGGCGGTTGAGGAAAAGCTGGCAGGTGAAGGCCTGAAGGTTCTTTATGCCGTCGCATGGCCAGCACAGGGCCTTTATACTGCCAAGCCGGTCGACACGGTTGAAGACCTCAAAGGTCTTAAATTCCGTGCCTATAATGCCGCGACCTCGAAACTGGCAGATCTGACCGGCATGGTCGGCACCCAGGTTGAAGTCCCGGAAATCCCGACCGCCTTTGCCACCGGTATTGTCGAAGCGATGATGACCTCGCCCTCGACCGGTGCGAATTCCAAGGCATGGGACTTTGTCGAGAACTTCTATGACGTTCAGGCATGGCTTCCGAAAAACATGGTGATCGTCAATGCCAAGTCGTTCGACGGTCTGTCGCCGGAAGTTCAGAAAGCCGTCATGGACGCAGCCGCCAAAGCCGAAACGCGTGGCTGGGAAATGAGCATGGCCGAAACCGATGCGCAGAAAAAGGTTCTTGCCGATAACGGCATGAATGTTGCCGCACCGAGTGCTGAACTCAAAGCCGGTCTTGCCAAGGTTGGCGATCAGATGGTTGCCGATTGGCAGGCAGAAGCCGGTGATGCCGGGGCTGCCATCATCGACG
>CBIHMD010000360.1:0-3774 GCA_966210655.1 uncultured Thalassospira sp. | reverse complement strand
GTATAGGCGTATTTTTCCGGGCGCTGATGGCGGCTTTCGATATTGTCATCGACACCGCGTGGAAAGCCGTTATAGCCAACCGCACGGATTTCCTTTTTCGGGCCGATGACAACGGCCCCGACCTGGGTGCTGCGGTCTTTTGACCATTCGGCAATATGGGATGCCAGTCCCAGGAAACGATGGTGCCATTTGCTCATTTTGCCGGTCCCCGATTTGTGCATGTGGCGCGGCTTTCAAATGCACCTTTCCTGCAGGCAGACGGGCAGGGCATTCGATGCTGCGCTGCTTCTTTAAAGAAGTGACGGCTTGTAATTGTCCAGTGAAAAATCACATTTTTGTAAAGGCATTTGGCGAAAAGCCCCTGTTCAAACAGGGTTTGATTGACTATTAAGGGGTTACCCCCAGAAAAAGATCAGGACGTCTCGACGCCTCGCCGGGAAAACATGGCCGAAGCGAAGGGACTCAATGGAAACCAAAAAACAAGAGGTAATAGCCGATGCGCCGTCAACGTAAGGCGAAGATCATCGCAACCCTGGGGCCAGCGAGCTCACATCCGGAAACTCTGGAAAAGATCGTCAAGGCGGGTGTTGATGTATTCCGGCTGAATTTCTCGCATGGTGAACATGCGGAGCATCAGGCGCGTTTTGAGACAATCCGCGAAGTCGAGGCCAAGCTTGGCCGTCCGATTGGCGTGCTGATGGATTTGCAGGGCCCGAAGATCCGGTGCGGTACTTTTGCCGACGAAAAGATCGAACTCGAAGCCGGTGCGACATTCCGTTTCGATATGGATAAAAAGCCGGGCGATACGACCCGCGTTTCATTGCCGCATCCCGAAGTTTTCGCAGCACTCAAGCCCGGTGCGAACCTGTTGCTTGACGATGGCAAGCTGCGCATGCGGGTGGAAAAATGCGATGACAAATCGGCCGAATGTACCGTCATTACCGGCGGGCCGCTGTCAAACCGCAAGGGCGTTAACCTGCCCGACGTGATGTTGCCGATGTCGCCGCTGACCGACAAGGATCGCATCGATCTGGATTACGGTCTGGAGATGGGGGTCGATTTCGTGGCTCTGTCTTTCGTTCAGCGCCCCGAAGACGTTGCCGAGGCGCGCAAGATCATCAATGGTCGTGCGGCGATCGTCTCGAAACTCGAAAAACCGCAGGCGATTGAACATCTTGATGAAATCGTTGCCCTTTCGGACATCATCATGGTGGCCCGTGGTGATCTTGGCGTCGAATGCCCGCCGGAAGATGTTCCGATCCTGCAGAAACGCATCATCAAGGCCTGCCGCGAGGCGGGCAAGCCGGTGATTGTCGCGACCCAGATGCTAGATTCGATGGTTGCCAACCCGGCACCGACCCGTGCCGAGGCATCCGACGTTGCCACCGCCATTTATGACGGTGCCGATGCGGTGATGCTGTCGGCCGAAAGTGCGGTTGGCAAATATCCGATTGAAACCGTCAGTATCATGGACCGGATCATGATCCGGGTTGAGCAGGACGAGCTTTATTATCGTATGCGCGATGCCAATCGCCCCGATCCTGAACATAATTCGCCCGATGCCATCAGTGCGGCGGCCCGTCAGGTGGCCGGTACGATCGGTGCCAAGGCGGTTGTGACCTATACCACGTCGGGTTCGACGTCGCTTCGCGCGGCGCGTGAGCGCCCGGAAGTTCCGATTTTGGGTCTGACACCGAAAATCCAGACAGCGCGTCGCATGACGTTGTGCTGGGGCGTGCACGCGGTGTTTACCCGCGATGCAACCAACTTTGCCGAGATGGTCGGTATTGCCTGTGAAGTTGCCAAGCGCGAAGAATTCGCGTCAACAGGCGATGCGCTGGTGATCACCGCCGGTGTACCGTTTGGCACACCGGGTGCGACCAATATCCTGCGGATTGCGTGGCTGTCGTCAAAGGACTGACCCATCATCGTATGATGACATGAAACGGGCGGCAGATTGTCGCCCGTTTTTTTGTGGGTTTTTCCACCCGAAATCCTGTCGTGCCGAGCAGGCTGCCGATAAAGGCCTGTTTTGTTAATGTTTTTTTGAGTGTTTGCCGGGATAGTCAGAGTGTCATGCCACGTGTCTTTGCATTATGCGCAAACCGGTCGTGATCGAGAGTTAAAAAGCTTGTTGGCTCTTGTGCTGTTGTTTGGGGTTGGTTGCTTTGCTATAAGCAATCAAAGACTGGATAAAAACGTCGGTGTTGCAAGGGGTTGACGCCGATATGCCGCAAGGCAGGGGATCAGGGGAATTGCAGCGATAATGCTGAACTGGATGTTCAATCGGCAGAAATCGAAGGATGACGGCGCGCTTGATGACAAGTCGGCGGAGAAGCTTCGTGACCTGGCCGAAACGGTTCGCAGCATCGCGCCAGATGAATTTGGTGCGGCCGAGCAGGACAATTCGCGTGCAACCCGAATCCCGCGGAAAAATGATTCTGATGACCTTGCCGCCCAGAGCGGTATCGACTATGCCGCGCGCATGTCTGCCGATCTTGTCGATGATGACGAGGATGAAGACGGGCAGCCTGATTTTGACAGCGACGTCCGCATGGATGTTGCACGTCGCCTGCGCCGCCATCTGAGCGAACTTAGCCCGTCCGAGCGCCTTGATATGGTCGAGGAGTTCGTGACTGCGATTGGCAACATGGCCGATTGTTATCGCCCGCAGGTTATTGCACTGATCGAGCAGGAGCTTAGCCATACACCTTATATGACCCGTCAGGCCGCAATGCGCCTGCGTCAGGATATTGCGGCGATTGGCCGGGTGTCGCTTGGCGAATATGTTGAACTTCTGAGCGATGCCGACTTCCTTGATATTCTGCGCGGGCGCGGTGAATTTGTTCAGACCGCAGCAGAAAAGATGGAAGTCGAACAGGAAGCCGCCGCACAGGCGCGCCTTGCCCGGGATCGTTCGGAAAAGGAAAAGGGCGGGTTGCTGAACCGGTTGCTGTCATCGGATGACGCGCCGCGTAATGTGGTTGCCCTGACGCCGCAGTTCGGCAGCAGGAAAGAAGAATCCAGCAAAACGCCGGTTGGCGAAATGATGGATGGCCGCAACAAGATTTCGCGTCAGGCACAGCGCCGCGTTGCGCATTTCATTCTGGCGTCGCTGTTTGATACGCTGGTCGAGCGTGGCCGCATGCGCGCCGAAGTGGCGCGTGCGATGCGCCAGTCGGTGCGTCAGCGCATTGAAAAGGCAAAGTTCGAAAACCGTATCGTCAACCGCATGGCACCGGTATCGTCCGAGCATGATCCTGACGATGCGATGTATGACGAGGCCAGCGAACAGAACGGTGTTGCCGAGCCGGTAACCATTGATCACTATATTCTGGATGCGCTTTCGCGCAATGAAGACGTTCTTGTGGTTCAGAGCCTTGCGCATTATGCGCAGATGCCTGCCGCGATTGTTTCCAAAATCCTTGATTCGGGAAGTGCGCGCGCGATTACCGCGCTGGCATGGCGTGCGGGCATGTCTGCCCCGTCTGCCGTCGTTTTGCAGATGAGTGCCGCGATCCCCGAAGACAGCATTGAGCGCCCGGCTGCGGGAGGGCGTTATGCCATGGCCTCAATGGATATGGATTGGTATATCGATTTCTTTAACGAGCTTCAGCCTTCCGGACCACGTGGTCGTGCTGCGGGTACGACAAGTGCGGCATCGTCACGCAGTTCGGAAAAGTCTGGTCGTACACGCCGCCTGTCGGATGAACGACCCCAGGGGCAGAAGGGAGAATAAACGGGATGCGCAAGGATCTCGGGATCTCCTATGAC
>CBIHMD010000359.1:0-3778 GCA_966210655.1 uncultured Thalassospira sp. | reverse complement strand
GCATCACGCATCTGGTACGGAAGCCCCGCCGAGCGGATAACATTACATCAAGCCGCTGTTCTGGCAGCTGCCATCAATGATCCGGACAAGTTTGATCCTTTATATCATCCCCGCGATGCGGCCAATGCGGCCAACGAAATCCTTCTGAATATGGGGCGCTATAAATATATCGAACTTGACCGTGTATCGGCGCTTACACTGGTCGAGCCGAAGCTGGATGTTCAGTACAAGGATGGCGTGGTTTCAAGCTATGTTGTCGATATGGTGATGGACGAAGTCGCCGCGCGCATCGGCTATACCAGTCGTGATATCGAAGTCACCACCAGCATTGATTTGACCATTCAGCGTCTGGCACAGGACGTGGTGCGCGAAGTTTCCAATTTGCGCCTGAAGCCCAAGGGCGTCGAACAGGCTGCCCTGCTTACCATGAGCCCGGATGGGCGTATTCGTGCGATTGTTGGTGGGGTGAATTACAGTCCGTTCCGTCCGAACCGCGCCTGGGATGTCCGCCACTTCCCCGGCCGGATGATCAAGATCGTGCCGTATTATTACGCGATGAACGAAAACAGCGATCCGGCCCAATGGGTGCGGGATAACCGCATGGCGGTGGGGGGATGGCGCCCGGTTAATCCGGATCATGAATATCGTGGCCAGATTTCATTGCGCGAGGCATTCGTTCGCGACGTCAATACTGTTCCTGTCAATTTGGCCGATCAGTTTGGCTTGCTGAACGTCAAGGATTATGCCCGTGCCATCGGGATTAAAAGCCCGTTATCGAATGATATCCGGACCGTTGTCGGGCTTGATCCTGTGACCTTGGCCGATATTGCGTCAATTCATGCCTTGCCGCAAAACTCTGGTAAATCGGTGCAACTCAGTCTGGTCAATCGTGTCGCTTTCGCCGAAACTGGCGAACTGGTTTACCAGCGGGTCGAGCAAACCGTTGAAAAACGCCTGACTGACGAAGCCATTCAGGGGGCCTATACACTGTTTTCCAGCGTTACAGACCCTCAATTACGTCTGGATCGACCGTTTGCCGGTTATGGCACGCAGGATAGCGGGGCATCGGATGCCTGGTTTACCGGCTTTACATCCGACCTGATTACGGTTGTCTGGGCCGGGAATGATGATAATAGCCGAATTCCGCAAATCCGCGGTGATGTAGAGCTTGCGTCTCTTTGGCGGTTATTTATGCTGGATGCACATGACGGTTTGCCAATTCGTTCAATGATTCGTGCGGCCTCGCAAAGGCGTCGGGAAAATGACGGCGTGACGGATATGTGGAAGCACGACTTGTTGAATGAACCGCAGTAAAATCGTCAAATAGCGGGGGATCGGGGCCTCCCGCAGAGGTTGGGGCATAACCATATAAATTTCAGCCGAAATGGCTGAGCGGCGCGGTTTGACGCCTTGTTCGCCCGTTTTCTGTCCAAGGGGCAGATACGTTGACAGATGGGGCGTTCACGGGCACAAACCGGCGTGACTATACGATATCAAAGGTGTTTAGTGGCCCAAAGACCATTCAAAAGACAACAGACCGTGCGCAAGGGTGCAACGACGCCGCGCAAACGCAAGAAACGCGTTAACAGTGCGAGTAGTAGCGGCAGCAAGAAAAGCGGATCGGGTATTTTAAGTAAAATCGGCGGGATGATACCCGGGCCCGAAGCGATTGCGCGTTTTATTGTCATTATGGGCATTTGGGGACTGGTTATTGGTGGTGGGATCGTTGCCTATTACGGATATGGATTACCCGAAAAGATAAGCTTCGAGGTTGCCAGCGAACGTAAACCATCCATCCGCGTGATCAGTGTGGATGGGGCGGTACTAGGGTCTTATGGTGATCGTTACGGTAATCCGGTAGAGGTTGCGGACCTTCCTGATTATGTCGGTCAGGCCTTTGTATCCATCGAAGATCGCCGCTTTTATAATCATTTTGGGATCGACATTCTGGGTATCCTGCGCGCCAGCTGGGTCAACCTGACATCGGGCCGTATTGCCGAAGGTGGCAGCACGATCACCCAGCAGCTTGCAAAAAACCTGTTTCTGTCACCCGAACGCAATTTCGGGCGCAAGATCGAAGAAGTCCTGCTGGCGCTGTGGCTGGAATTCAAATTTACCAAGCAACAGATTCTGTCGCTTTATCTGAACCGAATCTATTTCGGATCGGGGATGTATGGGATTGATGCGGCATCCCGGCATTATTTCGGAACAGACCCGCGGCGGCTTAACCTTTACGAAGCCGCGGTTCTGGCCGGTTTGCCAAAGGCACCAAGCCGTTACAATCCGCTGGTTGACCCCGAAGATTCTGCAAAGCGCGCCAACATCGTTCTTGATGCTATGGCATCAAATGATGTGATCACCGCCGCGCGTGCCGAACGTGCCAAACAACGTACCGTGCGCACCACACGACAGGGCAAAAGCGGGCCGGGTGTCCGGTATTTCACCGATTGGATACTTGATCGCGTTCGTGATTACATCGGATATGTTGATCAGGACCTGACGATCCATACAACGCTTGATTCCCGTCTTCAGGAAATCGCGGAACTCAACCTTGAACGTGCTTTGGCAAGTCCGGTTGCCCAGCAAAAACATGTCGGGCAGGCTGCACTTCTGGCAATGACGCCCGATGGGGCCGTGCGTGCGATGGTTGGCGGACGCGACTATTTCGAAAGCCAGTATAACCGTGTAACCCAGGCCCGGCGGCAGCCCGGATCGGTGTTCAAGCTGTTTGTTTATCTGGCGGCGCTGGACAAAGGCATCGGGTCGAATGACTGGATGCGCGATATGGCGATTTCGATCAATGGCTGGGAGCCGCGCAACTTTGATCGCAAGCATCATGGCACGATGTCGATCCGTGATGCGATGGCAACCTCAAACAATTCGATTGCGGTTCAGGTCGCGATGGAAGTCGGATTGGATAATGTGATCAAAAAGGCCCACGATATGGGCGTTTCGTCCGAGCTTGGACGGGAACCCAGTCTGGCACTTGGTACCAGTGAGGTATCGATGCTTGATCTGACTGGTGCCTATGCAATCGTTGCCAATGGTGGTTTTTCCGTCTTCCCGCACGCAATTCGCAAAATTGTCGGTCAGGGTGGTGTGGTTCTGTTTGAACGCAGTGACGAGTTCCCCGTGCGTCTGATGAACCCGCTGCATGCCGGTGAAATGAACAATATGCTGTCTTCGGTGGTTGCCAAGGGCACAGGACGAAATGCGATCATTGATCGTCCTGCTGCGGGCAAAACCGGTACAACATCGGATTCCCGCGATGCATGGTTCATCGGTTATACGGCGGAACTGGTCGCAGGGGTCTGGATGGGGAATGACAATGGCAGCCCGATGGATGATGTTTCCGGGGGGGATCTGCCGGCGAAACTCTGGCACGATTTCATGCTACATGCCCATCAAAACCTGCCGGTCCGTTCTCTTGGCAAGGCCGCACTCGCACGGTCGCAGAAAGTCGGTGAGGACGGCAGCTGGCGTGATTTTACCTCGGGCTTCACAACCGGGAACACAAAGCAGTAACCGGCTTTGATGTTATTGTTGCAAATGTAATTCAGGGTCGGTGCCGATGCATCGATCCTTTTCCTTTCGGGCAAGAAAAAATGGCCGGTATCCTGAGGGGATGAACCGGCCATCAAGTTTGCAGTTTGCATGGCTTCACCGGGGGAGACCGATGAAGCCGAGGGAGATCTCACCTGTCGAATATCGCGATGGGATCAAAGGTCAGGGGGGCAATCTTTCCTTTGCATCGCATAAATATCCGCATGCACCGTTC
>CBIHMD010000358.1:0-3788 GCA_966210655.1 uncultured Thalassospira sp. | reverse complement strand
GCCCCGCACGGATTGGCCGCAGCACAGGGATTGGTCGCTGCACACGGGTTCATATATTCACTACGCGGATTTACCGGCGCACAGGGTGCCGGGGCATATCCCGCACCACAGGGCGAGGCCGCGCACGGGTTCCCTGCCCCGTATGGATTGTAGGCACCACACGGATTGGCGCCGCACGGTGCCGCTGCGCAGGGATTTGCCGCACAGGGATTATATCCGGCGCAAGGACTGGCGGCACACGGGTTGGCTGAACAGGGGTTCGCAGCACATGGATTTGCCGCGCACGGATTACCTGCGCACGGATTCCCGCCTGCTGCCGGATTGTTGGCCGGGTTGGATATCGCGGGCGGATTGGCTGGCGCGTTGGCGTGATTGAAATGATCAAACGCCACCGCGCCGCTGGCCGCGAGGAAAACCGCGCCAAACAGGATTGTATTTTTTTCACTCATGACTTTTTAAATCCGTCCATGCCAAATATCGGGCGAAGCGCAATCCCGATCCAGCTTCCGGCAAATGCCATCACAAACCAGAGCCAGCCATGCACGCTGCCCGATGCGATGCCGCTAAACAACGCACCAATATTGCAGCCAAACGCCAGACGCGCGCCATAACCCATCAAAATCCCGCCGACCGCCGCCGCCAGAAGGGACGCAAACGGCACCTTGACCTTGGGTGCAAATTTCCCCGCAAGGCTTGCGGCCAATGCCGCCCCGATCACGATGCCGAAATTCATCACCGACGTATTATCGGCCAGCACCGAATTTGAAAGCGCCTTGGCCGGACCGGCCCAGTTCCAGAATTCCCAGGTTTCGACCGGAATACCGAACCCTTGGGCGATCTTTGCCCCCCAAAGCCCAAACCCGAACGTGATCGACCACGGATGCCCTGCCGTCAGAAGCGTTGCAACGTTAAGCCCTGCCAACAGCAACCCCGTCCCGACCAACGGCCACGGACCATGCAGCAACCGGGCAATGCCCACACGTGGTGCCACCGGTGCTGTTTCAATCGAACCATGGGCACGTTTTTCAACCCAGATCGTGATCAGCGCAATCAACGCCAGACCGGCAAAGGTCACGCCCAAACCGCCCCAGATACCGAACTCGCCACCAAGGCTCATGGGCGGCATGGACGGCAGTTCAAGCCACATCGGCAAATGTGCGGTGCCGATCACAGCCCCGATAATAAAGAACACAAGGGTCAGCAACATGCGCGCACTGCCGCCGCCAACCGTAAACAGCGTCCCCGATCCGCATCCACCGCCAAGCTGCATGCCAAGGCCAAACATGAATGCGCCCACCAGAACCGAAACACCAACCGGTGCCACCGCGCCGACAATCGGGGTGCCAAGCGGCGCACCAATGGCAAGCAATGGAATAAATGCCGCCGCCGCAACGCCGATCATCAAAAGCTGGGCCCGCATCGCACGGCCACGCTTTTCAACCGAAAACCGCCGCCAGCCACCGGTAAAACCGAATGACGCGTGATAAAGGGCAATGCCCAGCAACCCGCCAAGACCGTAAAGCACGGCCTGATGGATATCGACGGCCTGCGTAATCAGAATCGCAACAATGACAAACAGGATGGCGATAACCGCAGCCGGGCCCTTGTCAAAGGTAAAGCCCGTCGCAGGCGTGCCTGATGCACGCGGGGAAAGGATCGTTTCAGACATGGTGGTGACGCTCTATCTAACAGGAAACCTGAAAACGAACGAAACCGGGAGGCCCCGGTTCCGTTAAAACATGATGCATTATAGAGGCGTTACGCCATATTTCCGAATTATTCCGGAATAACCACTTCGCGCGACGGATCAGCCGCCCATTCGGTCATGGAGCCATCATACATACGGGTGTTTTTGTTGCCCATCACTTCCGAAAGGCCAAACCACGCAACCGATGCCCAATGGCCGGTATTGCAATAGGTGATTTCTGCGCCGTCCTTGGCAACACCGGCATTTTCCACCAGTCCTTCGATCACATCGGATGCGACAAACGCACCCTGCTGATCGTTATAAAACTCGGACTGCGAAATATTGACCGCCCCCGGAATAGCACCGGCACGGGCGACAACACCGCTCTTGCTTTCGCCCTTATATTGCGAAACCGGGCGAGCATCGACCAGCGCAACACCATTTTCACGCGCCTTGGCAACGTCATCGGCGGTCGCCAGAAGCTCCGGGCGGAAATTGGCGTTAAATGCCACGGCCTGCGGTGCGACGGCCTCGTTTGATACCGGCTTGCCTGCCGCTTCCCATGCACGCTGCCCACCATCAAGGATCGTCACGGCATCATGACCCAACACCTTGAAGGTCCAGTAAACACGGGTGGCAGAACCAAAGTCCGAGCTGTTCTGCCCCGCCGGGACGACAACAACCTGTTTGTCATTATCAATGCCAAGGCTGCCGATCCGGGTCGATATCACATCAACCGGCGGCAACTGGCCAACAACCTCGCCGACCTTCGCACGCCAGCCGAACTTGCCATACGGCGCAAAAACCGCACCCGGGATATGCCCCGCATCATAGGGGCTGCCTTCCTTGGTCAGCGACCGGATATCGACCACGACCAAAGACGGGTTTTCAAGATTATCCGAAAGCCATGCGGCATCGACCAGCGGCTTTTCCGTCAGGCGCTCGGCCTGCGCTGCCGCGCTGCCAAAGACAATCGACACTGCCGCAGCAGCAGAAAGAATAAGAGAATGCATGGGGCCTGCCTCCGATTTGGTGAATTAGAAATCTGTGAAGCTTATATAATCACCACATATACAATGTCAATTGACCGATAATAACAGTTATTTTTTGTTGTAAATTGAAACACCATTAATTGAGCAACCTTTGCCGCCTTTAAACGCTAGGGCCGCAACCCGTTCAAATAACGCGCATATTCCCGCGCAAACGCATCATGGATTTCACTGTTGCGCAAGGCGGGCGGGCGGGTCAGGAAGCCCTGCAATGTCGCGATGATGAATTCCGCCACTGATGACGGTTCGATATCGGTGCGGATGGTTTTATTAAACTGCCCATGGCCCACATGAAGCGCCAGGCCACGCCGCCAATACCGATAAACCCCGTCGATCCGCTTGCGCAGATTTTCGTCAAGTTCCGCCGCCCCCGATGCCAGCCGTGCTAACGGACAACCGCCTTCAAGCAGTTTCGGCGCATCTTTGGTACCAAGGCTATCGACCTGCCCCATCATGACCGGCAGAATATCTTCCTCGCCATCCAGCGGCTTTAACCAGACATCATCGATATATTGCGGCAGACATTCCTCGATCACGGCATAGGCGAGTTTCGCCTTGCCGGGGAAATGATGGTAAAGCGCGCCCTTGGTCGTGCCGGTGCGTTCCAGAATCTGATTGATCGATGCCCCGGCAAACCCTGCCATGCGGATTTCATAAAACGCGGCATCAAGAATCAGCTTGCGGGTTGCCTGCGGATTGCGGGGCTGGCGGGTCGTCGCCAGCGCATTTTGCGAATGTTCGGCAAGCGCGTTTTCAATTGCCCCCTCATCCACCGGGTCATCCGGATGGGAAATCCGGGCCAGTGCGGCGGTAATGCTAAAGGGCGACTTGCTCATGATTTTTATATCTCGTGCCATGAATAAAAAGGCTGCCCAAGGTTCCTCTGTTTTTGTCCCGAGGTCAATATAAGAGCACGCAGCACCAGGCGTGACCCTGCACACATCATCCCGACCCGTTTCATCATCCAGCCCCTTGCAATTCAATGCAAACCGGTCTCTATTACGGGATTGCGGGGCCGTGATCCGGCCCCCATATCCGGGCCGGAGGCCGGT
>CBIHMD010000357.1:0-3791 GCA_966210655.1 uncultured Thalassospira sp. | reverse complement strand
ATCTGGTAATCGGTTTTTCCAGCTTCTTTGAGGGATTCCTCAAACCCTTCGACCATCGACTTGTTGATGCTTTTATCAAGGGTTCCGAAATGCCCCATCAATGGCGCGCTTAGTGTTGAAACCTGTTCCGGCGTCTTTTTGACATTGCCGTAATAGACAACAACCGCATCGACATCGGCAGCAAGCCCGGTATTAAGCGACCAGCCGCCACCAAAACACCAGCCAACTGTTCCGACCTTGCCGGTTGAATCCTTGTGATTCTTCAGGAATTTGACAGATTCCTGCAATTTTTCGGTGGCAATCGCCGGGTCAACCGCCGACATCAGGGATTTTGCCCCGTCCGGCGTGGTCGCAGCCGGTTTGCCATACAGATCAACCGCAAGCGCGATATAGCCCAGCTTGGCATATTCGGCCGCAACCGCACGGATCTGATCGTTAAGCCCCCACCATTCATGGATCAGAATAACGGTCGGTGCCGGAAGGGTTGCCGGCATGGCGATTTCGGCGGTCATCTTTTCACCGCCCGGCGTCGTGATCGTCACGGGCTCCAACATCGATCCGGCAGCATGAGCCAGAATGGGATCGGCCAGAACAACTGCGAGTGGCAGGGCAACCGCCCCCTTAAGAAACAGTCGGCGATCTTCGTCCGTGGCCTTGGGCGGCGGGCCGAGATGGTCGTTTACGCCACATCCGTCAAGCGTGCACATATTCAAGCCTCCTCTGTCTTGTTACGATCAAACGATTTTATATGGTTGTATTTTACATCATGTTCTTCGCGTCATCATTTCGCAAGATGCGAATAATTTGCAAATCACACTCGCGTCATAAATCCCTGTCATCGCAAAGAGTACGCACCCAAATCCGTTACCGATCAACCCCTTGAATGATCATGCCGGCAATTGTCATCAAAATGCCCCCTTGCCCCGGCCCCGCTTGCCTGCTTTAACAAGCCGACTGCAATCGTGCTGCAATTCATCCCGAGGAAATCATGCGTACTATCGAAACGGTTCTTTTTGATCTGGGCGGCGTTCTGGTTGATTGGGACCCACGGCATCTGTATCGCAAGATTTTCACCGACCCGGCCGAGATGGAACGCTTCCTGACCGAGATTTGCCATCCGCACTGGAACTTCCTGCATGACAAGGGTGCCCTTCGCTTCGAGAGATCGATCCCGGATTTGCAGCATCGCTATCCGGAATATCATGATCAGATCGCGGCATGGATGGAACGCTGGCCGGAAATGATGAAGGGGTCGATTGACCGCACTGTTCATATTCTTGAGGAACTGAAATCGCGCGGCAATGTACGTTTGTTCGCACTGACCAACTGGTCGGCGGATACCTGGCCACATGCGATTGAACGGTTCGGGTTCCTAAGCCATTTCGAAGGCATTCTGGTATCGGGGCAGGAAAAACTGGCCAAGCCCGACCCGCAAATTTTCGATCTGACGGCGGCGCGCTTCAAACTTGATCCGCGCGAAACGCTGTTTATCGATGACAGTGAAAAGAACATCCAGCAGGCGCGCGAAATGGGCTTTGCCACCCACTGGTTCCGCGATCCGATCCGCCTGCGCCGTGACCTGATGGAATATCGCCTGCTTTAAAAAGATCAGTGCCGCTTGGCCGTCAGGTAATTGGCAAAGCACTGTTCGAAAACATATTTCCAGCCGCTTTCATACCCGTCACGCACCATCGGGGCGATTTCACCCAGATTTTTCCAGTCCCAATGCTTGAGCCGGATCACGCAACGGCCAAAGGCATTCTGTTCAAACGTGACGCTGATGCGGGTATAGGCCCCCTCTTCCCAGCCGGGATGCCAGGTAAAGGCAACATGTTCGCCCGCCTGCCAGATATCGACAGCCCCCCAGACCACCGGATCGCGGCCCTTGGCATGTTCAACGATCTTGCCGCCAAGGCCGGGATTGATTTCGACCGATTTGCAGTTTTCGCGCGCCAGCGAATGGCTATCGGTCGGCCACCAGTTGCCAAAACCGTTGGTGAATGCGTCAAACGCATATTCGGGCTCGACCGGGACGGTAATTTCCACCCGGATCGGTTTCAGATCGTCATCTTTGTGATCGGCTTCAGGCAGCATCGCGGCCAGTTCCCCACATGGTTTCCAGCAGTCCGGGCAACTGACCAAAATGATCAATCACGGCATGTGCCCCGGCATTGTTCAGTGTTTCGATATCGTGATAGCCCCAACTGACACCGATGGCCAGCATCCCGGCAGCCCGACCCATTTCGATATCATAGGCGGTATCGCCAATGATCACCGCATTGGGCGCATCGACACCGGTTTCATCCATGGCGGCATGCAACATCGACGGATGGGGTTTGGACGGATGATTGTCGCACGTCTGAAGGGTAACGAACCGTCCTTCAAGCGCGTTACGCGCGAGAACCGCATCAAGCCCCCGGCGCGCCTTGCCAGTCGCAACGCCCAAAAGCCAGTTGCGCGTTTCAAGTTCGACCAGCATTTCGCGCACACCGGGGAACAGCGGTTCGTAAAAATCCGGGGTCTGACGCAATTCAAGGAATGCCGCCTTATAGGCCGCGGTAACGCCTTCGATAATCGCGTCATCAAGCATGCCCGGTGCGGCAAGTTTGCGGATCGCTTCGGGCAGGCTCAGACCAATGATGGTACGTGTCCTTTCAAGGCCCGGGCAATCAAGGTCATGTGCGGCAAAGGCATGATCCATGCAATGCGCAATCGCATGCTGGCTATCGACCAGGGTTCCGTCACAATCAAACACCACAAGCCTGAGCGGATCATTCGCCATCAAAAGTCATCCAGTTCTGTTTATATCGGGCCGGAGATTATTCCAAACTTCACCAAAGATCGAGTCTCTAGCCAATCCAATGCAGACGCATTTTTTGCTGTGCGGCAAGCAGTGGAAACCAATGGTGAATTTCATCTTGCTTTCGAACACCCCAAGGTAGGGATACGATAACAGGGTTGGCACGCGAACTGCGGAGGCAAATATGCTCACGCTTCGGGACTGCATCGATTTCAGCGATCTGCGCGAAGAAGAAATTCTCGCGATTGCCGAGTGTGAACACATCCCCCTTCTTACCGCCCTTGAGGAAGGCGAAAGCATGGTGCACACACCACGTGGCCGCAAACGGATCGCGGTCATGATCAAAAGTCAGGCCGAAATCTGCGAACGCACGGGAAACACGGTTCATGCCCAGCATTTGCGCCGGGTTCACGACGCGTTTATCAACCGTTTCGGCAAAATGGTCGCGCGCCCTTAACCAAACCATTTGTCATCAACGCCGTTGACAGGGACGAAAAAGCCGACGCACTGCGTCGGCTTTTCGCGTTTCGGAAAGCTGTTCCGAACACCTATCTTTTACGTGTTCTCGACGGTTTCGGCTTTGGCTTGACTTCCTTTTCCCGGTGGATTTCCGGGGTCAGGAATTTGGTCGGTGTTTTCGGATCAAAATTAAGCGCCTTGATGGTTGCGCTGAAATGTTCGGGCACGGGGGCCTCGATCACGACCCGATGGCCGGTAACAGGATGGGGAAAATCAATCGCACGCGCATGCAGATGCATCTGGTTTGACAGACCATCCATGAATGCTTTGGCCCCGCCATATTTACCATCGCCAAGGATCGGGCATTCCATTGCCTGGCAATGGGCGCGCAACTGGTGGGTACGCCCGGTCAGTGGCGACAGGGCAAGCCACGCCGCCCGACGTCCGGCACGGGCAAGCTGACGATAAATCGTCTGGGCCGATTTGCCCTCTTTCTCGTCGATCATCATCTTTTCGCCGCCCTTGCCGCCAT
>CBIHMD010000356.1:0-3791 GCA_966210655.1 uncultured Thalassospira sp. | reverse complement strand
AGCCATAGGTCTGCCAGTGTTTGAAATCCGCATCCGACAGCACGCGCAACGGCAGCGTTTTTTCAAGGTCGCGCAATTGTGTGCCGGTGACTTCCTTTACCGAAGCATTGCCGGGTCGGTTTGCATTCGGACCGCTAGAGACCATTGTTGTCATGGTTGCGTTTGCCGGCATGCTCATGATTGTTTCCTCCCGCATGGTTCATGATGTTGGAACCATTCTATGACCCCGCAATGATTGTGCCCACTGACAGGGCGGACATAATATGATACTATCCGGCCAAATTAATTGTTTGTGATATCCGTATAAGCGGGGCTTTGAATGAAACTGCTGTTCGAACATGTGAAAATTGCACCGGACCGGTCATGGCGCGGCCTGCACCGGAACCTGCGTGCGATCCCGTTCGAGTGGCATTTTCATCCGGAATATGAACTGACCCTGACGCTTGGAAGCGAAGGGCAACGCTATGTCGGGGATCATATCGGTTCTTACGGCGAAGACGATCTGTTGTTGTTGGGCCCGAACCTGCCCCATACATGGCATTCGGACAACGCCGCCCCGCCAGCGACCGGAAAAATCGATATGGGGGCCTATGATCTTGATTTGCAGGCGAAGCCGGGCGAACGGCCACATCAGGCCTTTGTATTCTGGTTTACGGCCGAGTGGATCGATAATGTTTGTGCAACCATGCCGGAATTTGCGCGTTTGCGACCTGTCCTGGCGGATGCGCGGCGCGGGGTGAAGTTCGATGCCCGAACCGCACGAAAGGTTGCCGCCTTTACACCTCGGTTTGATGCAGGCGACCCGGCCGACCGGTTATTGTTGCTGATAGAGGTATTGCGGGTTTTGCTGGATGCGCGGGAACGGATGCCGCTTGCGTCCGAGAGGTTTGACGCAACGGTGCCCGATTATCATGAGGCAACCCGGCTTGGCCGGGTGCTGGATATTTTGCATTCGCGCTATGTCGAACAAATTGGCAGCGCCGAAATCGCCGATCAGACCGGCATGAGCGAACGGACCCTGCGCCGGTTTTTCAAACGTCATACAGGATCAAGCGTTCAGGATTATCTGATGGGGTTGCGGCTGGGGCGTGCGGTATCGCTGCTGCTGTCTTCGGACCTGCCGATTTATCGGGTGGCGGAGGAAGCCGGATTCCAGAATCTATCGCATTTTAACCGGCAATTTTCCCGTCACCGTGGCATGCCGCCCAGCCGGTTCCGGCGTGACCGGTTTGAAAAGGGGATGTTGCAGACGGTATAAGGACGAAAGTTGCCCATCAGAAACCGGGTAGGGCCCAGTTGTGGTGATGATTTACCAGATGCTGGACGAAGGCCTGCCAGAAAAGAGCACGGAAATGATCACTTTCCTGCAGGATTTCATGGCGGGCTTCGGGGATTTCTACCATGGTGACGGATGGATGATGGCCAAACAGTTCCTGTGTGGCGCGGTTGCTGACGACCTGATCGTTCCCTGACAGGGCCATGGTGATCGGGGGCAGTATGGCGGTCTCAAACTCATTGTCGGGTACTACGCGCCGGGACAATTCCGCCTGTGCACGAAAACAGGCATCAAGCCAACCTGCCGAAACCCCGCCAACCACCAGATCGGGATTGTCCTGCAAACAGGTGACGTTGCGTTCATAGCGCACGCGATCAGATGTCAGCAGATTGTCATCGGCAAAGGGTTGCAACGGCGAAAGCAGTTTTTGGCCCGGCAGGAACTGTTTGTTGAACCCGTAGCGGCAAAGTCCGGCTGACAGAAACTGTGCGGCAAGTGCAATCCAGTCCGGCCCACCAAGCCCGAAGAACGGGGCAATCATGACGGCACTGCCAAACAGGTCCGGTTTTTCAAGCAACATATGCATGCCGACCAATCCACCGGTCGAATGGGTCAGAAGCAGATCGCAGCGTATATCGTGATGATCGGCAAGGTGTCGGACCATATCATGGGTGTCTTCGACATAATGTCCGACATCTCCGACATAGCCCATATGGCTTTCAGTCACTTCGCGGGTCGATCCGCCCTGACCGCGAAAATCGAAGGTGACGCATCCAAGCCTGCGTTCGGCAAGTTCGCGTGCGGTTTCGCCATATCGTTCGATAAATTCACCGCGTCCCTGAAGGATCAGGACATGACCAAGGGCATTTTCAGGAGAATGCAGGGCATAACGCAATGTCAGGCCGCTTTGTCCGGTGAAACGATCAATGGCAAATGTCATGTCTTCGTGAACTTCTTATCCGGTCGGAGGGTAATCAGGACTATTCATCAATTTGCTGTCTTTCCGGGGACTTCCAGTGACACTTCGATGAAATGGGTCATTTTGTCGAGCATACTGACGAAGTCCGGGTTGAATGTGCCGCGACGCAGGCTTCCCGGTGATGCGGATTCCGCCAGGTTAAGTTCGCCGTAAACCGCATTGCTGCTGGTCTGGCATTTGCTGTTGGGACTTTGCTCTTCGTAATGGTCGCAGCGACGGATGATGCCATCCATGCCGTAATGCGGATTGTCGGGGCGCATGGTGATCGCGGTATGGGCGTGGTTAAGGGTGCGCCAGTCAGGATCGGCGGATTTTACAATGTCGACGCCGTCACAAAGCGGATGTTCTTCAATCAGGTGTTCTTCACCCTGATACCAGATCAGGCGCTTGTTATCGTTTGTGACCTTGCTGCAGAAGAAATCGGCTGCGATTACGGGATCAACTGTTTGATCATCGGAACTGGCAACCATAAAGACCGGAATATCAACTTCGCCAACCGTACCGTCGCGATAGGGTTCGGTCAGCAGATAAAATTCGGCGGCGGCATTCATCGCCATCGAGCCGTATTTGGCGGCGTCGCTGTTTTCTCCCTGACCGACCCAGCGTTGTACGTAACGGGCATAGGGTGTCAACCATGCCTGTTCGCTTTTGGTGGCAAAGCCGGGTGACAGTAAAATCATCGCCACCATGTGGGAATTACCGCGATGGGCATCGAATTCGCGCCCGATCAGGGTGGCCCCTGTTGAATAGCCTATCGGGATGATTCGGTTCGTCGTATCGGCGAAGCTGTTCATGCCATATTGGACTGTTTCAATCCATTCTTCGTAACGGACATCCAAAAGATCCCCGGGCACGGTTCCATGCCCAGGAAGCAAAACCCCATGGAAAGTTGCGCAGGGAAACTTGGATTGTAACGTATCGCGGATATCAGTCATCAGAAACGGGCTATCCGTCAGGCCATGCACCATCAGGAAACCGACATCCTTGCCATGTGCGACATCATTCCCAGCAGCGTCGCATGCAGCCTTATCCGGGCCGGTGGCAAAGGGCGCACGCATCGCGACCACCTGATCAAGGTCATATTGACCAAATGGGGCTGCTTCCTGATCAAAGCGCTTTGACTTTAGGGCCGTGCGAAGCTGTTCACTGGTTTTTTTGACATAATCGTCAAACGGCTGGTTCGCCGCGGGCGCGCCAATGGCCAGACCGGACGGATCATGCTGCGGATCTTCAAAAAAGCATCCCGACAGTGCGAGGGGCGCCGAAAGGGCAATCGCGACAAGTGTCGAACGCACAAGGCCGTTTGCGGACATGGGATGCTTCCTTCCATCGTTTCTGTTTGGTGGTTTGCCCGATAAACTCTAACTCAGGCTGGATTGTGACGCGACTAACAAAAAAGCGGCCCGAAACGGACCGCTTTGAAGCAGGCAGGAAAATCAGGGAGTTATTCCATGATTTCCCAGCTATGCGTGATTTCGGCAGCCTTTGAAAGCATGATCGAGGCCGAGCAATATTTTTCGGCTGATAGCTCAACCG
>CBIHMD010000355.1:0-3812 GCA_966210655.1 uncultured Thalassospira sp. | reverse complement strand
GCGACGCCCTGTCCAAAGACCTCAAGAAACGCGGCATGAAGTTTGTCGGCACCACAATCATGTATTCCTTCATGCAGGCCACCGGCCTTGTGATGGATCACACCACCGATTGCCACTGCTACGTGGCACTTTCGGGTAAATCGGCTTAGGCCGTCGATCCCCGGACAAGCAGGCTGGTTTCCAGCACGCGGCTGTCACTTTCCGCCTCGCCAAGCGCCATTTCGGCCGCCAGTCGCCCCTTTTCAACGGAATCCTGACGGATGCTCGATAATGGCGGATTGGTGCGTTCGCCCTCCGCAATCCCGTCAAAGCCGATCACCTTAAGATCATCGGGGATTTTGCGACCGCTTGCGCGCGCACCATCAAGTGCACCAATGGCAATCACGTCGGACATCGCCAGAATACCGTCAATTTCCGGGTGATCACGCAACATGGTTTCGACCATTTCTGCACTGTGCGATGACATGTTTTCGCATTCGATATGGACAATATCCTCAATTGCGATCCCTGCCTTTTTAAGGGCTGCGTGATACCCGCCAAGCCGCTCGCGCACCACACGGTGGCTGACCGCCCCGCGGCGTTTGGCATTCATCGGGCCAAAATTTTCCGCCTTGTTGGCCTGCAGGGACAGGATGGCGAACTTGCGCGCCCCGCAATCAATCAAATGCCGGGCTGCCATTTGCGCCCCTGCAAAATCATCAAGCACCACGGTGCCCGCCGCCCCGGCAATATCGGTATCGATGCAGACCAATGGCTGATTGCGGCGCTGGATGGCGGAAATGATGTCATTGTCATCGGAATAGCAATGCACCAGAAAGGCATCGACGGCGGCATTATTGATCGCGGTAATCGCCTGTTCGGGGTTTTCGGCCGAAATGATCATCATATTGACTGCCTGACGGGCACATTCCCGCCCGACACCGCGCAAAAGCTCAATCGCCACCGGGTCGCTAAAGGCATATTCAAGATTATCGGGAAACACCACGCCAAGCGCCCCGGCCTTGCCGGTGCGGAGCATGCGCGCCATCACATGTGGCCCACGATAGCCAAGCTCCCTGGCAACTTCCAGAATGCGCTCCCGGACTTCCTTGCGTACCAGATCCGGCTTGCCAAAGGCATTTGACGCCGTGCCTTGCGATACCCCGGCCGCCTTGGCCACATCCAGAAGACGTACCCGTTTTGCCATCCTTGCGATGTCTCCCCTTTATTCATCCCGGCTTGCGGATTAACCGGTCATCCCGTGACATTTTTTTGAATCGGTTCATCCCGATATTGACAGAACCCCTTCTGAACCGCCACACTGCATTCATTGAATCGATTCATTATTGCACGCACCGATTGCACAACAGCCTATGCGTTTGTCCGTTTGCACCCTGGTGTTGACGGTTTTCCCGGCAATCTCGAATTGCTGACTTCAAGCCGCCCTGACCGGGGCGGCTTTTTTCGAAGCCCTCAAACTCATCGACCGCACACCTTGTTTTCCGGCGCGGTATGACGGAATGTCAGATTAATGCGCGGTCCGATCTGGCGCGCGGTTTTGGGTATCTGATGCAACCAGTGATGCTGTGTCGCACCCCGCATGATCAGCAATGAATTATGCGGCAGATCGACACTGACCCGATCCCCGGTTTTCTTGTGGCGGAAATGAAACCGGCGTTCTTCACCAAACGAAAGGCTGGCAATAACCGGGTTTTCACCCAGAACATCCTCGTCATCCGCATGCCAAGAAACACTGTCGCGCCCGTCGCGATAATGGTTCAACAAAACCGTGTTAAACGACGCACCGGATTTTTCTTCCGCCAGATCGCGAAGGGGTGCGACGATTTTCGGGAAAGGCGATGCCGGGTGATAGACACCGCTATAACGATAGGCCACATCGCCATACCACGCCGTCAAACGCGGCACCGCGATCTCGCGCCCCATCAGCCTGGCAATTTCCTGCTGCCAGAAAACGCCGCTTACAAGTCGCTCAAACGCACGATCCGCATCACCTGCCGCCATGACTTCACGCAGCAGCAATGCCTCCCCGTCAAAGGGTAGCAGATTGTGTGGTGGTTCATCGGCAAACAGATCGCCCGTCATTTTTATCCCCGGTTCAAGATACCCAAGACCTAGGCCGAACCGGCGGCGAAAACAAGCAACAGCTTATGGAAATCGGCGTTATTACAGACGCTTGTGTAATGAAGTTCTCTGTCTAACCATTATTCATATCAATCCCGGCCTTGTCGGCATAACGTTCAACATCATCCACGCTAAGCCCGACCGCGGCATAAAGATTGATGGTTTCCAGTTCCAGATCGGTTTCCGCATCGGCCAAGTCCTGTTGCGACTGCGTCAGGGTACGTTGGGAATCAAGCACATCAAGGAAGTTTGAAAGCCCCTGAACGTACCGCACCCGGGACTGTTCAAACGCCTGCCGGTGATAGCGCACCGATGAAATCAGGGAATCGCGTTGCTGGACGGCCCCGACATAGCCGTAAATCGCACTTTCAACATCCTGAATGGCGACCAGAAGGGTCTGCTGATAGCCATAAAACGCCTGCTGCGCCTGTTGTTCGGCAACGTCGATATCGGCCTGTCTGGCCCCGCCATCATACAGCGTCGCATCAATCACCGCCCCGATGGCGGCCATTGCGGTTCGCACAATCGGCCCCGTGCCATATCCCGTCGCCCCAAGGGCGAGTGAACCATCCAGCGTCAATTCCGGGTAAAGATCAGCCGTTTGAACACCAATTTCCGACGTCGCCGAAATCAATGAAAGCTCGGCCGCACGGACATCCGGGCGACGGCGCAGCAGATCGGCCGGAATGCCGATGGGCGGAGAACTGTCAAATTCCGGCAGGGGCTGCGCATCAACCAGACGGTCGCGATAGGTCCCCGGCTGCGCGCCCAGAAGGATGGCAATCGCATTGATCGACCGGTCAATATCGGTCTGCAATATCGGCAATGTCGCTTCGATATCGGAAACCTCGGCACGGGCACGCGACAGATCAAGCTCGGACGCCAGCCCCGTCTGCATCCGGACCTGAACGATATTGCTGGTCTGGCGTTGCAGGTCAAGCGAACTGCGCAGCAATTCCTGCCGTTTCTGCGTGCCGCGAAGCTCGATATAGTTGCGCACGATATCGGCAATCACCGTCAGATAAACGTCTTCGCGCAGATAAACCTGTTCCAGATAATCTGCCAGCGCCACTTCATCCTCGCGCTGCTGCCCGCCCCAGACATCCGGGGTCCATGAAAAATCGATCCCGGCACCATATCCGATATCGGTCGTCTGATCTCCGCTTTCGCGTGACGATGTACCGCGTTCGGCATCGCCGTTTACACTTGCACCAACCTCGATGCCATTTGCCCCCGATACACCGCGTGCCACCGCACGGGCTTCCTCGATCCGGCTGGCCGCAATCCGCAAATCAAGGTTATTGGCAAGACCAAGCGCGATCAGGTCACGTAACACCGGATCACTGGTACTTTCCCACCACCGGCCATGATCGGCCTGATTTGCCGCAATCACCGGCACTGGCGGGGTATAGGCCCCGACAAGATCGAACGTGGGCGCAACATAATCCGGCCCGACCGTCTGGCAGGCAGAAAGTCCGATCATAAGCGGCAGGGCACAACAGATTGAAAGACGTTTTACAGACATTCTAGCTGGTACTTCCTTCAATCTCGCCCTTGTCGGGAATGCTTTCCGCAGATCGCAACTGGCTTTGCAGTTTCTTGCCACCATCGGCACGTGCGGACACCAGCGGCGCCAGCAGAAGGTAAAGCACCGGCGTCAGGAACAGGGTAAAGACCGTCGCGAAACCAAG
>CBIHMD010000354.1:0-3816 GCA_966210655.1 uncultured Thalassospira sp. | reverse complement strand
TTCTTGTCTTCGGCACTGTCAAGCAGGGCAACTTCGGACTCGATTGCGGCCGAAATCACAACCGAACGCGCACCCTGTGAAGCGGCCAGTTCGGCAACCTTGGCCGAAAGTGCGTTACCATCGGCCGCACTGTCTTCGTCAACATTGCACGCATACAAAACCGGCTTGCTGGTCAGAAGCTGCAACATACGGAATGCCTTGGCTTCGTCTTCGTTGTTGATTTCAACGATACGCGCCGGTTTGCCTTCGCGCAGAACCTCAAGGGTTCGCTCGATCAGCTCAAGCGCCAATTTAGCGTCTTTATCGCCACCCTTTGCGCGTTTCTGAAGACCGGTAACGCGTTTTTCAAGGCTGTCCATATCGGCCAGCATCAATTCGGTTTCGATGGTTTCCGCATCGCGCACCGGGTCAACCGAACCTTCGACATGGGTGATGTCGCCGTCTTCGAAACAGCGCAAAACATGCACGATGGCATCGGTTTCTCGGATGTTGGCCAGGAACTGGTTGCCAAGCCCCTCGCCCTTCGACGCACCGCGTACCAGACCAGCGATATCAACGAATTCAAGCTGGGTCGGGATGATGGTCGCCGACTTGCCGATGGCGGCAATCTTGTCAAGGCGTTCATCAGGAACGCTGACCCGGCCGGTATTGGGCTCGATGGTACAGAACGGGAAGTTCGCTGCCTCGGCAGCGGCCGTCTGTGTCAGGGCGTTAAACAGGGTCGATTTACCAACGTTGGGCAGACCGACAATACCGCATTTGAATCCCATCTTTTCCGGGCTCCGTCACTTCGAATGTGTCTGAAACAGGATGGGGCAAACCCCGATCCCGATGCTATTTCTTTTTGCTAAAGGCGCGGGCCAGTGCCTGCGCCATGGCGCTTGCTGCGTTGCTGACCGGGGTGTCGGGCTTGCCTTCGACCTCCGGCGCATCAGACGCACCTTTATCTTCGATCTTGCCTTCGCCTTTGACAGCGTCAGCCAGTTTCGGCTTTTTCTCGGCCCTTGGTTTTGGCGGCGAGACAATGTGCGAAACCTTGCTCATGAAACCGCCATCGTCTCCTTTGACGAGACGCGGGAATTCAAGTGCGACGCCATCCAGCAGCGCCATAAGCCAGCCGTTCTGTTCGGCCTTGGAAAAATCGCCCAGAACATGTCCGTGAACACGTTCCTTGTCGCCGGGATGACCAATGCCAAGCCGCACACGACGATATTCCTTGCCGCAATGGGCGTCGATGGATCGCAACCCGTTATGTCCGCCATGGCCGCCGCCGCGTTTGACGCGCAGCTTGCCCGGTGGAAGATCCAGCTCGTCATGCAGGACAATAACGTCTTCGATCGGAATTTTGTAAAAGCGCAGCACTTCGCCAACACTTTGCCCCGAAAGGTTCATGAAAGTTTCGGGCTTTAACAGCAGAATCTTTTGACCGTTCAATTCGCCTTCGGACAATTGCCCCTGAAATTTCTTGCGCCAGGGGCCAAAAGAATGGCGGCGGACGAGTTCGTCCGCCGCCATAAAGCCGATATTGTGGCGATTGGCGGCATATCCCGAACCCGGGTTCCCCAATCCAATCACCAATAACATCGCAGACCTCGATCTTATTCTTCGGTCGCTTCTTCTTCGTCGTCGCTTTCGGCATTTTCTTCCGATTTAAGCGCAGACGGAGCAGCAACAGTCGCAACCGTGAAGTCACGGTCGGTAATGGTGAGTTCGACACCTTTCGGCAGTTTAATTGCCGAAATGTGAATCGAGTCGCCAACTTCGACACCGGTCAGATCGAAAACGAGTTCTTCGGGAATGGCACTCGGTGCGCATTCGACTTCGACATCGTGACGAACGATGTTCAGAACGCCGCCTTTTTTCAGACCCGGGGATTTCTCTTCGTTAACGAAGCGAACCGGGACTTCAACGGTCATGGTCTGACCTTTTGCGAAACGCAGGAAGTCGACATGGATCGGAGCATCCGTCACTTTGTCGAACTGTACGTCGCGTGGCAGGACTTCGTAGGTTTCTTTGCCAATCTTGACATCAAGAATGTGCGAGAAGAAACCCTGCTTGTGCAGAAGCTTGTTGAGCGGACGCGGGTCAATCTGGAACAGAACAGGTTCCTGTTTTGCTCCGTAAATGACACCAGGGACCATACCGGCACGACGCACGGCACGGGCGGCCCCCTTTCCGGCCCGTTCACGGATTTCCGCAGTGATAACAGTGTTTGCCATCGGAAAATCTCCTTGAACTAAAAACATATTGCGTCCGCAGGCTGGTGCAAATCACCGGTAAAAACCCACGAAAGCAAACGCGCTGGCCTCCAGGGGTGCCAGCGCAGCAGCGCCTTATACCCTCAATCGAAAAGAACGGAAACAGATTTTTCTTCCGAAATTCGACGAATGGCTTCGGCCATCAAAGGTGCAATCGGAAGTTGACGAATTTTCGAACAGCCACGCACCGCTTCGGACGCCTTGATCGAGTCCGTGGTCACGACTTCGGTCATTGGCGAATTGGCGATACGTTCAACAGCCGGGCCCGACAGAACGCCATGCGAAACATAGGCCGCAACCGATGCCGCACCGCGCTCTTTAAGGGCGGTCGCCGCATTGCAAAGGGTGCCTGCCGAATCAACGATGTCATCAACCAGAATGCAGGCAGCATCCTTGACGTCACCGATAACATGCATGACTTCCGACACACCGGCCTGCGGGCGACGTTTGTCGATGATCGCCAGTTCCGCATCCAGACGTTTTGCAACGGAACGCGCACGTGCCACACCACCGACGTCCGGGCTGACGATCACCAGTTTCTGGCCTTCGAACTTGTTGCGAATGTCGCTGGTCAGAACCGGCGATGCAAACAGGTTATCAAGCGGAATATCGAAGAAACCCTGAATCTGACCAGCATGAAGATCCATGGTCAGAACGCGGTCTGCACCGGCAACCGTGATCAGGTTGGCAACCAGTTTGGCCGAAATCGGGGTACGGGGACCCGATTTACGATCCTGACGCGCATATCCGAAATACGGAAGAACGGCAGTGATACGACGGGCCGAACCACGGCGCAGCGCATCAAGAACCACCAGAAGTTCCATCAGATGGTCGTTTGCAGGGAAAGAGGTGCTCTGAATGACAAAAACGTCCTCACCGCGGACGTTTTCCTGTATTTCACACCAGATTTCCTGATCGGAGAATCGCTTGAGATCTGCACGGGTAAGCGGCAGGCTCAAGTGATCAGCAATGGCCTCAGACAGCGGGCGGTTGCTGTTACAAGCGAGGATCTTCATGACGGGGCCTCGGTTAATGGGTGCCGGGAAAGTGAATAAATCTAATGTCCTGTACGGTACAGGCCGGATGCAAACTTGCCGGTAACAGATCCCGTCACGTCTTTCCTGTCGTTCACTTGACCTTATAATTAGGCGCTTTCGCCTTCCGGTCCAACGACACATCCACGACACTCAAAGACCAATAATGAGCAAGTCCACATATCAGTGAACCGCGGCGGTGTTATAACCAGCCGTTAACAGTCTGTAAATGGTTGCGGTGCCGAATATCGACAAGGCAGTCATGCAGATTGACGCAATATCGAACGATCTCTGCCCCGTCAGCGGGATGATACCGTTTTTTTATCGCCTTTAAGCATCATGCCCTTTTTTCGTGCCACCTGATTAAGAGCACCTTCAAGCGCATCGACCGCCGCCTGTGCCGCAATTGATGCCACCGATCCCCAGCGTTCATCAAGCCTGCCGCGTGGCACGACATTGTTTTGCGCCATCTGGCCCAATTCGGTGCCGTCGAACACCACCAGGTTGGTGTCCAGGTCACCCTG
>CBIHMD010000353.1:0-3822 GCA_966210655.1 uncultured Thalassospira sp. | reverse complement strand
ACCAACAGGGGCGGTGGTTGCTTCGGTGTCGATCCGAAGATCGTCTTTGCCATACAGGCGGCAAACACGTGTTTGCATTAATTACTCCATCAGGGACGGCAGCCAGGTTGACAGTGCCGGGACATAGGAAACAAGGAACAGGATCAGGATATTGGTCAGAAGGAACGGCATCAGCGCCCTGATAACCGTGGTCACCGGGGCTTTGGCGATGTTCGCACAGATGAACATGCAAATGCCTACCGGCGGGGTCGTCAAACCGATCATCAGGTTCAGAACCGCAAACACCGCGAAATGGATCGGATCGACGCCGACATTGGTGGCAAGGGTCAGAAGTGGCACAAATAGGATGATCAAGGCCGCAATCGTTTCCATGAACATGCCGACAATGAGCAGAACCAGATTGATCAGCAATATCACGGCATATTTGTTATCCGTGAATGACAATACCGCGTTTGAAATCATCTGCGGGATGCGTTCGGAAACAAGGATCCAGCCAAACACGTTTGCCAAACCGACAAGCGCAAGAATGGCGGCGGCGGTCACCGCGCTGTCGATGATGATTTTCGGAACCTTGCGCAGCGGCAGTTCGCGATAAATGAAACAGCCGACAATCAGGGCATAGATACTGGCAATGACTGCGGTTTCAGTCGGGGTGACGATGCCGCTCAGCAAACCGCCGACAATCAGGGCCGTCATGGCAAGTGCCCAGAAGGCGCCGACGAAGGATCGGGCCAGTTCACCAAATCCCTGCCACGGCTGGTGCGGGAAATTGCGTCGGACCGCGATGATGTAGCAGGTGACCATCATTGCAAGACCCATCAGGATGCCGGGAATGGCTCCCGCAATGAACATCTTGCCAACAGAAATGCCGGACAATGCACCAACGATGATCATGGGCATGCTTGGCGGGATGATCGGCCCGACCGTTGATGATGCCGCCGTAACAGCGGCCGAAAAAGCAGGTGTGTATCCGGCGCGGACCATGCCGGGGATCATCATGCCGCCGATTGATGCCGCGTCGGCAACAGCGGTTCCGGAAATGCCACCAAACAGCATGGAACCGGTAACATTGGTCAGGCCAAGGCCACCCCGCATCCATCCAACCATCGCATTGGCGAACCGCACAATACGCGGTGTAATTCCCCCGCCATTCATCAGGTTCCCGGCAAGGATAAAGCCGGGAATACAAAGCAGGACAAACACATCCATCCCGGCAAACATTTTTTGCGGGATCACAACAAGAGGAATGCCTTCAAGCAGCAAATAGCAAAGCGAGGACAGACCCAGTGTCACGGCGACCGGAAGGCCGATGACGAGGCCGAGGGCAAAAACGCCAAGTAAAATTGCGAGGCTCATGGGAAGTCCTTCGTCGTATCTTCAGCTTTTCCGTCAGAAACACCTGTGATGACACGTATCATCCGCAGGACCGCGAAAAGACCGAGAACGGCAAGAAGAATGAAAACGGTGGCGTGAATGAAATCCATCCGGACGCCTAATGCGGGTGAAGTTTGAAGAACACCGATTGAAACAAACATCCACGCAGGGGACAGCAATATCAGGCAGAACGCCGCCGTCAGCCCGGCCGAGATGAACATCAATGCCCGCTGAACACGCAAAGGCAGCATTTCGCAAACGATATCAACATTAACCAGTTCGCCATTGCGAAAGGACAGCCCGACGCCAAAAGCCGCAAGGAACAGCAATGCATGACGTGTAAGTTCTTCTGTCCATACCGGTGAGCTGCTCAAAAAGGTTCTCGACACAACCTGTATCAGGACCGTGCCGATCAGAATGCCGAAAGCGGCACCGGTTCCGACCCGGCAAAGTGCAATGATGGATGCGTATAATCTGGCAGAAAGCACGTTACTTCCCCGTCGAAAAAGGTTCGGTCACGCGTACGCAACCGAACCGGTAGAAATCAGTTTGCGAAAAGGTCTTCGACGACAGGACGGATTTCGTCAGAAACATTTGCAAGAACAGCGTCTTTTGCTTTCTGAGCAAAGGCCTGAGTGTCGACGTCAACAAAGGTCATGCCCTTTGCCTGAAGTTCCTTCGTCAGACGTTCTTCATCAGCGCTAAACAGGTCGCGCTCATATGCCTGCGCCCGTTTTGCTGCTTCCATGACGGCTTCCTTGTCGGCATCCGACAGTTTGCCCCAGGTGATTTCCGAAATGGTCAGATAAATCCATGAACGGACATGCTCGGTCTTGTTCACAAATTTCTGCACTTCGTTGAAGCTTGCCGAATCAATCAGTGCCAGCGGGTTTTCCTGTGCGTCGATGGTGCCTGCCTGAAGCGAGGTAAAGACTTCCGAGAACGCCATCGGTGTCGGTTGCGCGCCAAGCGATTTCCAGACATCAACAAAAAGCGGAACGTTCGGAACGCGCAGTTTCAGGCCGTTCAGATCGTCCGGGCTTTTGATTTCGCGATTTGATGTCAGGTTGCGCGGGCCGCGGGCGAAATAGGCAATCGGGCGGATGCGTGCTTTTTCGATAATCTGCTGCTCAATCTTGTCACCGATTTCGCCACTGGCAACGGCATCCATGTCTTCGAGCGTCTGATAGGCATACGGAACAGCCAGAAGGGCCGCCATCGGTGCCCAGTTCTGCAGGCTTTCACCGGTAATGGTCATGTCGACCGAACCAAGCTGCATGCCGTTGATCAGGTCGATTTCCTTGCCGAGTGTTTCGTTGGGGAAGACCTGCACATCAATACGGCCGTCGGTAAGGGTCGAAAGTTCCTCGCCGAACTTCACGGCAGCTTTGTGCCAGGCATTCTGTTCATTGGCGAGATGACCAAGTTTCAGGGTCATTTCCGCGGCAATCGCAGAGTTACCCATCATCATGGCGGCTACACCGGCGATCATCAGTTTCTTGGTCGTTTTTTCAAGCATCTTTTCCTCCCTGTTCGGTTGATGCCTTAGGGCGACAACGTGGAATTTGCGTTGTCAAAAAGCTCCGTTCTGGAGCGGGCAATATCAGGCAGCGTATGCAGAATCTCACGGAGGTGCTCACGCATGGCTGCGCTGGCTGCTTCGGGATCACGGGATGTGATCGCGGAAACAATTCGGATATGCTGTTCGATGATCTCGTTCATCGGAAACTGGAAGTAACTGAGGTAGCGCACCCGGTCGAGCTGGGCGCGAACATCCTCGACGACCTTCCATGCGTATGTTTTGCCTGCCGCTTCTGCGAGACAGCGATGGAAATCATGATCCAGTTTAAGGAATGCACGCGCATCGCCTTCCATCGCCTTGCGCTGATCGGTGATCAGTTGTTCAAGGCGTGCCAGAAATGCATCATCGGGCTTGGTTGCGACGAAACGGGCAATGTCGGCCTCGATGGCTTCGCGGACAAAACGGGCATCAAGAACGGCGGCGACGGAAATCTTTCGGACATAGGTTCCGCGTTGCGGGCGAACCTCCAGAAGGCCTTCGTCGGCAAGCTTGATGAACGCCTCGCGGACGGGCTGGCGGCTGACATTGTAATGTTTGGCAAGTTCGGCTTCCGACAGGCGCACGCCGGGAAGCAGATCCGTGCACACGATCCGTTCGCGAATAATGCGATGGATCTGTGGGCCTACGGCCTGATCGTGTGTGATTTCCCAGTCATTTTGTTCGGGATCGCCCATCAATCTCTCCTTGCTTTTCTGAGTCATGATGCATACTACCATACTAGTCAACAAAATTATGACGTGATATTATTCCTAACCGTTATAGACGGAGTTGAATACCCCACGCCCAGACAGAGATAAACACATTAAACATAACTGGAGATGGTTCGGCCCGCGCGATCTGGTCAGCATTGACGATATTTGCCAGGC
>CBIHMD010000352.1:0-3825 GCA_966210655.1 uncultured Thalassospira sp. | reverse complement strand
TCTTTGCCGGTTTCAATCACAGTCATGCAAGCGCCATTACAAGAAATCGACGCGCCCAGAACGATTTTGGACGTATCGAAGGCTGTCGTGAATTCAAAGCGTGTATCGCCGCGCTTTTCGATTTTTCGAACAGTACCGATATTCGTAATGATGCCTGTGAACATTCAATTAATCCGTTATTTTCTCGTAGTTTGCCATGATATCCTCGCCCACTAGACGAATAGAGACACGCAGGAATCGTGATATATCTGACAGGCGACCAAAACCAAGATCCGCGATCATTGCCTTTCCATCCGCCCCTATAACGGATGGTGCGCTGAAATGGACAATGCGATCAACCAGATTATCCCGTACCAGACTGGCAGCAAGAATGCCGCCACTTTCGACCAGCACACGGGTCAGCCCCATTTCTCCCAAACGTTTCATCACGTCATTTAGGTCGAAATGATCATTCTCGCATCTGGCGGAAAGTATTTTCACACCCGTTTCTGCAAACTTTTCAGAAACTTCACGCAAAAGTGCGTCTGATGTCACCACCCAGGTTGGAACATTATTGGCACTTATCACCATAGCCGCGGATAAAGACACCTCACCCTTGCGATCCAGAATGATACGTACAGGTGATTGTTCGTGGCGCCCAGCAATCCGGCATGTCAGGGTCGGGTCATCCGCCAAGACCGTATTCGCGCCGACAAGGATCGCATCATGATTGGCACGCAAAAGATGCCCCTGCTCGCGCGCCGCACTACCGGTTATCCATTTGCTTTCGCCTGATTTTGTTGCCGATCGACCATCCATGGTCGATGCAAGTTTTAGCGTCACCGTTGGACGCCCGGACAGAATGCGCGACAGAAAACCGGAATTGATACGACGTGCTTCGTCGCCATAAAGCCCGACATCAACAATAATTCCAGCATCACGCAACATATCATGGCCGCGCCCCGAAACACGATCATCCGGGTCTTCAAGCGCACTGACGACACGTTTAACACCGGCCTCGATCAGGCCCGCGGCACAGGGGGGTGATACGCCGAAATGACTGCAGGGCTCAAGGGTGACATAAGCCGTCGCATTTCGGGCCTTTTCTGCGGCCTCATCAAGTGCGACACGTTCCGCATGGGGGCGTCCGCCTGGTTTGGTAAAACCGCGCCCGACAATCGTTCCCTGGGGCGCAACCAGGACACACCCGACAGACGGGTTGGGCCAGACATTTCCCATACCGCGTTTTGACAGGCTTAGAGCGACCCGCATGAAATGCCGGTCATCATCCGAAAACGCGGGGGTTGTCATTACTCTGCGTTCGCCTCTTCTTCCCCATCATGCATGTTCTCCACGAACTGTTCGAAGTCGCGGGCTTCACGGAAGTTTTTATAAACCGAAGCATAGCGGACATAAGCAACCTGATCGAGAGCGATCAACGCCCCCATCACCATTTCACCGATTGTGTCGGTTGAAATGTCGCTTTCGCCACTGCTTTCGAGGCGGCGCTGAATACCGTTTAACGCCTTTTCGACGCGCTCGTCCTCAATCGGACGTTTGCGGCAGGCAAGGAAGATTGATCGCGCCAGCTTGTCACGATCAAACAATTCGCGTTGCCCGTCTTTTTTCACCACCATCAATTCACGGAGTTGAACACGTTCAAATGTCGTGAAACGCGATCCGCAGGCCGGACAAAACCGGCGCCGGCGAATGGCGTGATGTTCCTCGGTCGGACGGGAGTCCTTGACCTGAGTGTCTGTATGGCCACAGAACGGGCAACGCATTGTTTTTACTCGCTCCTGAAAGGATCAGGCATAGATCGGAAAGCGTTTGCAAAGGTCTTCGACCTTGGTGCGAACCGCATTCTCGACCTGGGCATTGCCATCAGGATTATCGACAAGGGCATCAAGCACATCACCGATCAATTCGCCGATCTGTTTGAATTCCTCAACACCAAAACCACGCGTGGTGCCTGCTGGCGTACCCAGACGAACACCCGAGGTGATGGTCGGTTTCTCGGTGTCAAACGGAATGCCATTCTTGTTGCAGGTGATCCCTGCACGCTCAAGCGCTACTTCAGCATTGTTGCCCTTAAGTCCCTTGGGACGCAGGTCAACCAGCATCAGGTGCGTATCGGTGCCGCCGGTTACGATATCGAAACCGCGTTTGACGAGAACTTCGGCCAATGCCTTGGCATTATCAACGACTTGCTGCGCATAGCCTTTGAACTCTGGACGCAGTGCTTCACCAAAGGCTACAGCCTTGGCCGCAATCACATGCATCAACGGACCGCCCTGAAGTCCCGGGAAGACAGCCGAGTTGATCTTTTTGCCGATTTCAAGATTGTTCGACAGGATCATGCCGCCACGCGGACCGCGAAGGGTTTTGTGCGTGGTTGTGGTGACAACATCTGCATAAGGAAGCGGGCTCGGGTGAACGCCACCGGCAACCAGACCGGCAAAATGCGCCATATCAACCATAAGCAGCGCACCAACCTTGTCCGCGATTTCACGGAACCGCTTGAAATCGATCTGGCGCGGAATGGCCGACCCGCCTGCAATGATCAGAGCCGGTTTGTGCTCGACAGCAAGGGCTTCGACCTGATCGTAGTCAAGGGTCAGGTCATCTTCGCGCACACCATACTGAATGGCATTGAACCATTTCCCCGAAAGTGCTGGACGTGCACCATGGGTCAGGTGGCCACCCGCATCAAGGGACATACCAAGGATGGTATCGCCGGGTTTGCAAAGGGCCAGCATGACAGCACCATTTGCCTGCGCGCCGGAATGCGGCTGGACGTTGACGAATTCACATCCGAACAGTTCTTTTGCACGATTGATCGCAAGTTCTTCGGCAACGTCGACAAACTCGCAGCCACCATAATAACGCCGTGAAGGGTAACCTTCGGCATATTTGTTGGTCAGAACAGTCCCCTGTGCCTCGATCACGGCCTTGGAAACAATATTCTCGGAGGCGATCATTTCGATCTGGTTCTGCTGACGATCCAGTTCATCAGTCACCGATTTGAATAGTGCCGGATCTGCTTCTGACAAGCTGGTAGAGAAAAAGCCTTTAAACGACATTATGGGGCCTCTCGATACAATGTGGCGGGACCGAACGCTGCAAAGTTCGAAACCCGTACCGGGTTATTGCCAGGTGGCGAAAGAAATCAATCAGGAAGTGACGACAGTTTTTCGACACGACGTTCGTGTCGCCCGCCTTCAAATTCAGTCGTTACGAATGCATCGACGCAATCAAGTGCCGTCGCGTCGCCAAGAAGGCGCGCGCCAAGGCACAAGACATTGGCATTGTTGTGCTGACGGCAAAGTTCGGCTGACAGGCGGTCATGCACCAAAGCGGCACGGATTTGCGGATAACGGTTGGCAGCAATGCTCATGCCAATCCCGGAGCCGCAAACAAGGATGCCGCTCGCCGCATCGCCTTTGATAATCGATTTTGCAACGGCCTGAGCATAATCCGGATAATCGACCGATGCCGATCCGTCAGTACCGAGATCAATCACTTCCCAGCCATTATCGGCAAGCGATTTGATGATTTGGGATTTGAGTTCAACACCACCGTGATCGGCAGCGATGGCAATGGTCTTGGCTGTCATATGCGAGCCCTTGGTAAATACGTCAAACAGTAATTTGGAGCGCCTTTTAGCACATAGCTTCGTAACTGCCAACGGACAGCGGCCTTTGTGCTTAAAGTTTTAGATGGACAACTTTTGAGTGTTCACCCAGCAAGGTTACTACACTTAAAGAAAGATGTTCACACCAGTTACGTTAGAAACAGGTCAATTAAAGAAAAATAATGATATATATACCTTGATATATAGAGCCC
>CBIHMD010000351.1:0-3829 GCA_966210655.1 uncultured Thalassospira sp. | reverse complement strand
CCCGATGCGATTACCGGTGCCGGGACCGTGATCAATGCCAAGCAGATGGAACGTATGGCTGAAATCGGCTGTGCCTTTGCCGTTTCACCTGGCCATACCGACGGTCTTCTGAAGGCCGCCAAGGATACCGGCGTTCCGCTGCTGCCCGGTGCGGGCACGCCTTCGGAAATCATGAACCTGATCGATCATGGCTATGACATGCTGAAATTCTTCCCTGCCGAACAGCAGGGCGGTGTTTTGATGCTCAAAGCCCTGTCCGGGCCACTGCCGCAGGTCAAATTCTGCCCGACGGGCGGTGTGTCGTTGGCAAATCTTGGTGATTATCTGGCCCTGCCAAACATCATCACCGTCGGTGGTTCATGGGTTGCGCCCAAGGACGCGGTCAAGGCCGGTGACTGGGCAACCATCACCCGCCTCGCACAGGAAGCCACCGACAAGGTTGCCGAACTGCGCGGCTGATCGACCCTGATAGACGACTGCAAAAAAGGAGCCCGGAATGGGCTCCTTTTTCATTGGTGGGGCGGGGATGTTATCAGACAATGCGCGTAACGCGCCATTGGTGGCCATCAAATGTGCGTTGCAGTCCGACATCGCGAAGCTGTTCGTCACTCAGATGCGCCATCACTTCGCGTTCGTTTTTGCGTTTGCGGGCTTCGACCGAATAATTGGCGACCTTGTTGATCAGACGGCCAAACGGGACGCGGTTGGCAATCGGATCGGTGCGGATGTCGAAGTCCTGTGCTTTGGTCGGGGTCTGATAGGCCATGATATCCTCCTGACTTTCCAAAAGGTCGTATTCCTTTGATGACCTGATCTTCTCATATGCAAAATAAAACGGGAATTTGGTTGTTTCGCAGATTTAATGTGCAAAAATAAACGGAACTGGTGATCCACGATCATATGGACTGGTCATGCACATGAACTGGAACGACCTGCGTTATTTCCTGATCCTTGCCGAAGAAGGCAGTCTTTCGGGGGCCGCCCGACGGTTGCGCAAGGAACACACGACCGTCGCCCGCCGGATCGAGGCCCTTGAAGACGCGGTGGGAACCAAGCTGTTTGACCGACTGCCCCGCGGCTGGCAATTGACCATCGCCGGGCAGAACCTTGTCCCGGTCGCGGAACGGGTCGAGGCCGAGGCGCTTGGCTTTGAACGGCAGGCCAAAGGGGACGAAGCCGCCCACGGTGTGGTGCGCATATCGGTTCCCCCGGTGGCAGGGCGTGTTTTGTTCGCCCCGCGTCTTGCGCAATTGCTGACCGCGCACAAGGGGCTGGAATTTGAAATTATCGGTGCGTCCAATATCGTCAATCTGGCCCGGCGCGAGGCCGATCTGGCGGTGCGCATGGTCACCCCGCGCGAACCTGGTCTGATCACGCGCAAGCTGGTCGAACTCGGCGTTGGCCTTTATGCCGCACAAGGATACAGCGCGCGCGTCCCTGAACAGGATTGGGAATTTTGCGGGTACGAGGATACATCCTATGGCGCGGCCTAAAAGGAATGGGTGCGCAATATCATGGGCCGCGAATTACCCTGCCGGTTTCGGGCTGATGATACGGAATCCGTGCGGCAATTCATCGCGGCCGGGCATGGGGTGGGGGTGTTGCCGCGCTATCTGGCCGATGGGGATGAACGGCTTGAACTGATCCGGGCCGATACGGCGGGCGAAAGTCGCGAAACCGCATGGCTGGTTGTGCATCCCGATATACGCCGGTCGCCCGGCGTGCGGCTTGTCATGGATGCCCTGATCAAGGCTGCCGACAGCATTTCGGCAGAATTTCAGGTGTGAAAAACAAAAAGAGACCCCGTGCTGTGTATCTGCGCGGGATCTCTTTTGCTGCCTGAGGGAGGCATATCAAAGCGTGTCGATTGCCAGAATGAAAGGGTCAGGAACCCTGATCAGGCACCGCCTTGAATCTTTTAATAATTGTCGCGGGATACATACCCGCTTTCGCTGCGTTCCAGTCCGATATCGCAAAGTTGATGGTCCGATAGCCGGTTAAGTGCCACGCGGCTTTGATGGCGCTTGTACGTGGCCAGCAGGGCATCGATCGCAATCGTCGCAATTTGCGTCACCGTGGGGCGCGACGGGCGGTTCAACCGGACATTGGCATCGCATTCGATATGATGGGAGACGGCCATGTCGAAATCTCCTTGTTTGGGGCTCGTTTGATATGGCGTGATCATGACATGCGCATAAATCTCATGTAATTCCGATAAAATGCGCTATGATTGTGCAAATTTGCGCAAGCGGGATAGGGCATCATGAACTGGAACGATCTGCGATATTTTGTCGTATTGGCAGGTGAAGGCACGCTTTCCGGTGCTGCCCGAAAGCTCGGCAAGGATCACACCACTGTGGCAAGGCGGATCGACGCCCTTGAACAGGATGTCGGGGCGCGGCTGTTTGACCGGCTGGGGACGGGATGGTCGCTGACCGATGCCGGTGAAAATCTTGTGCCGGTCGCGGTAAAGATCGAGGAAGATGTCCTTGCCTTTGAGCGTCAGGCACGTGGCGATGAAACCGCGCATGGTGTGGTGCGTATCGCGGTTCCACCGTTGGCTGGGCGGATATTGTTTGCGCCTCGCCTTGCCGAACTTCTGAAAGATCAGCGTCATCTGGAATATGAAATCCTTGGCTCCAGCGTGATCGCCAATCTGGCACGGCGGGAGGCCGACGTGGCGGTGCGCATGGCAACCCCGGATCAAAGTGGGCTGATTGCACGCAAACTGACCAACTTGCGCCATGCGGTTTACGCCATGCGGGGCTATACCGCCACTGTGCCGGAAAAGGATTGGGAATTTTGTGCCGACGGACGCAACACCTTTGGCGATTACAAGCAGGGGTGGGTATGGGAACAGCTTAACCGCAAATTGCCGATGCGGGTCAGATCGGACGATACCCATACCGTGCTGGCCTTTGTTGCCGCGGGATATGGGCTTGGCCTTCTGCCGCGTTATCTGGCGGACGAGGATGACAGGCTGGAACTTGTCACCGATGACGTGACCAATGAACTCAGCAAGCCGGTCTGGCTGGTCGTGCATCCCGATATTCGCCGCTCGCCCGCGGTGCGGATGGTGATGGATGCCCTGATCAAGGCAACCGAAGCCATCCCCGACCGGTATAAATGCTGATGGATACAGGTTTTTCTGATCGGATAACTGATCAAGCTTGCCGATCCTCACGTATTGATTGACGGCTCGGGATAAATCATCCCGAAAAGATGGTACACTGGTTCGTCGCCATATTGCGACGGGCATTAATTGGCGGATGGCATGGGGACATCAACCCGGGATCTGGAACAGCTTCTGGCGCGTGCGATCGACGGCGATATGGACGCCTTCGGGCAGCTTTATCATGCGACATCGGCGAAACTTTTCGGCATTGTCCTGCGTATCTTGAAGAACAGGGCTCAAAGCGAGGATATCCTGCAGGAAATCTATGTGCGGGTCTGGGAACGTGCCGGTGATTTCGAACCGGGCCGCGCGTCGATCATCACCTGGATGGCAACGATTGCGCGTAACCGGGCGATTGATGCACTGCGTCGTGACAAACGTCATGACGCGGTGGTCGATGATTTCGATATTGATCAACTGGCCGATCATGACGATCTGTCGGTTGCCGATGATGTCGAACGCAATGATGACCTGCGCCAGCTTGAAATCTGCCTTGGCGGGTTGGATGATGATCGCCGCACAATGGTCAGGCTGGCCTATCTTGACGGATTTTCGCGTGCCGAGCTGGCAGAACGATTTGCCCAGCCGGTCGGCACGATCAAGACATGGCTGCATCGCAGCCTGAAACAACTAAAGGAATGCCTCGGATCATGA
>CBIHMD010000350.1:0-3839 GCA_966210655.1 uncultured Thalassospira sp. | reverse complement strand
GAGGACATCGCGGTCAACGAGCTGAAGCTCAACGTCTATCCCAATCAGGTCGAGGTGATCACGTCCGAGCAGATGCTGGACGCCTATTCATCGATCGGCATGCCATTGATGTATCATCACTGGTCGTTCGGCAAACGGTTCGTGCGCGATGACGTGATGTATCGCAAGGGATATCAGGGCCTTGCCTATGAGATCGTGATCAATTCCAACCCCTGTATTTCCTATGTGATGGAAGAAAACACCATCGTCATGCAGGCCTTGGTGATTGCCCATGCGGCATTTGGCCATAACCATTTTTTCAAGAACAATTACCTGTTCAAGCAATGGACCGATGCCGAAGGCATTCTCGATTATCTGCAATTTGCCAAACGCTATATCGCCAAGTGCGAGGACAGGCACGGCTTTGATGCGGTCGAACGGGTTCTGGATGCGGCACATGCCCTGATGGAACAGGGGGTAAACCGGTATTCACACCCGGAAAAACCCAATCTGGCCGAGGAACTTGAACGCGAACGCGAACGCGCGAAATACGAGGACGAGACCTATAACGATCTGTGGCGCACCCTGCCCCAGGCCGAAAAGGACGACGAAGACCTTGATGAAATGCGCCGGAAAATGCGGATGGAAGAACGCCGGGCGCAGTTTGGCCTGCCGGAAGAAAACCTGCTTTATTTCCTGGAGAAAAATGCCCCGTCCATGCAGTTGTGGGAACGCGAGATTTTGCGGATCGTGCGCAATATCGGGCAGTATTTCTATCCGCAGAAACAGACCAAGATGATGAATGAAGGCTGCGCGTGCTATGTTCATTACGCGATCATGAACAGCCTGTATGACAAGGGCCTGATTTCCGAAGGTGCGATGATGGAATTCATCGATTACCATTCGCGCGTCGTGTTTCAGGCTGAATATGATGATCCGCGCTATTCCGGGTTTAACCCCTATGCGCTTGGCTTTGCCATGATGCAGGATATTCACCGCATCTGTGTTGACCCGACCGAGGAAGACCGCAAATGGTTCCCCGATATTGCGGGCAATAATGAGCCGGTTGAAACGCTGAAAGAGGCATGGGCGCATTACCGCGATGAAAGCTTCATCCTGCAATTCCTGTCACCCAAACTGATGCGCGACATGCGGATGTTCCTGATCGACGATCTGAGTTCCAGCCCGCATCTGGAAGTTGCCGCCATCCATGACGATAACGGATATCGCAAGGTGCGCCGCGCGTTGGCGCGTATGCATGATATTTCGGTCCGCGAACCGGACATGCAGATGGTTGATGTTGATATTCGTGGCAACCGTCAGCTTTATATCCAGCATACCGAACATGACGGCATCCGACTTGAAAAGTCCGAAGCAGAAATGACACTGGGCTATATCGGGCAACTGTGGGGATATGGCGTGACATTACAGGCCGTCGACCATGAAACCGGCGAGATCCTGCATGAAATGGATTACACCCCCGAAGACCTTGCCAATGCCTGACCAGCTTTATTGCGCTTTGGTGATCCGGTTTGAAGATTCCAGATCCCTGTCGCAGGCTCGGCATCGGATCGGGCTCGCCCCGGATAACCTGAAGATGCATCAAGCATCGGTATAGTCCACCTGAAAATGCGGCCTGCCCCCAAACACATCCCCAGATTGTACATAACCACGGGATACAATTTCATTTGGTACGATTTCCCCAAATAAGAATGGAAATCAGTTGCACCATATTGACGCAATTGCATATTACTTGCGCCAGCAATCTGAGATGCATTCGCATTGCTGTTTGATTACGCAAGATGGGAACCTGACCGATGGCGTCCCGCCTGACCGCCCGCATCACACATGCCCTTGTTTTGCTGCTTGCCGTTTCGGTTGCGGGCTTTACCCTGCTTCGGCTGATGCCGGGTGATTTTGCCGAAGTCCTGTTGATGGCGCAGATGGACGGCACCCTGCCCGATGCCAATCAGGTTGCCCGATTTGCCAATGACCATGGCCTCAACGATCCATTGCCGATGCAATATCTCCGCTGGCTTGGCGGATTGATGCAAGGAGATCTTGGACTTTCGCTTGTCACGCGCGAACCAATTATTGACGACATTTTTTTGCGTATCCAACAATCACTGATCCTTGCGGTCTGTGCGCTTGGTGTTGCGCTTTTGCTGGCCGTGCCTCTTGGCATTGTGTGTGCAGTTTATCCCGGCAGCAAAATTGATCGTATCGCGGGGGTGATCAGCGTAATCGGCATGTCGATCCCGAATTTCTGGTACTCGCTGTTGCTTGCCCTGCTGTTTTCGCTTGCACTTGGCTGGTTGCCGACCGGCGGGCATGGCACATGGGCGCACGCGGTTTTGCCGACCCTAGTGATTGCGACATCCATCACCGGCGTTCTGTCGCGGTTCGTGCGCAGCAGTCTTCTGGAAGAATTATCAAAACCCTATATCCGCACCGCACGCGCCAAGGGCGGGCGACGGCGGCGTGTGGTTCTGCATCATGCCATTCCCAATATCGTGCCGGGTCTTCTGACATTTTCCGGGCTGCAGTTTGCCCGAATTTTTGACGGCATGATCATCGTCGAAACGCTGTTTGCATGGCCGGGGATCGGGCGCTATCTGGTGGAATCGCTGCTTAATCGTGATTATCCGGCGATACAGGCCTGTTTCCTTCTGATTGCCGCATCCTATATTCTGGTCAACCTGATCGTCGATATCACCATATCGATTTACGATCCCCGCACGCGCGAGATCGTCTAGATGCTGGCGCGATCCTTTGTTCCCAAATTCATCGCCCACGAAAAGCTGGCCGCCCTTCTTGGCCGGAATGGCAATCTGTATGCAGCCATCGTCGTATCGGTGATGGTGGCGATCCTGATCCTGCCGTTCTTTGCGCCGCACGATCCCTATCAGACCCAATTCCTGTTTCGGTTGAAGCCGCCAAGTCTGGATTATCCGCTGGGCACGGATGCGATGGGGCGCTGCGTGTTTTCACGATTGCTTCATGGCGCACGGCTTACCACCGCATCGGCGATTGTCGTGGTGATAGCCTCATCACTGTTTGGCAGTCTGCTTGGCACGGTTGCGGCAATGATCGGTGGGACACCGGACCGCATCCTGATGCGGTTCTGCGAGGGCATTTCGGTTTTTCCGGCATTGGCAATCAGCATGATCATTGCCGGGGTGCTGGGGCTTGGACTTAACGCCGTTATCATCGCCCTGATCGCCATTCACTGGACCGACTATGCCCGGATCGTTCGCAATGCGGTGATTGTCGAGCGGGCCAAGCCCTATGTCATGGCAGCCGAGGCACTTGGCGCACCGCGCCACCGGATCGCAAGACGCCATATCCTTCCCAATATCGTCGGGCCACTTCTGACGCTTGGCGCCTATTCCATGTCGTGGGTGATCCTGTCCTTTGCCGGGCTCAGTTTCCTTGGACTTGGTGTTGAACCGGGGACACCGGAATGGGGCCTGATGATTGCTGAATCCCGCAACTATCTTCGCGATTACCCGCGGCTGGTTCTGGCGCCTGGCCTGACCATTGCCGGGTTTGTCGTTGCCGTAAACCTGCTTGGAGACGCGCTTGGCGATCGTTTCCGGCTCAGTCAGATCAACTATCTTCACTAGAAGGATCATTATGACGATATTCAGGAAGACCCTTTGCACTTTTGCCTTTGCAACACTGGCAATCGGTGCCATCGCAACCACACCACAGAAAGCAGCGGCAACCGAACAGGATACGCTGGTTGTCGGCACCATGTGGGAAGCCCTTCCGCTGGCGATGCAGCCGCGCCGGTCACGCTTTTTCAATGAAAGCGAGATACTCGATACGCTGGTCAAACTTGACTATGACCTGAATAC
>CBIHMD010000349.1:0-3857 GCA_966210655.1 uncultured Thalassospira sp. | reverse complement strand
ACACAAATGGGTCAACGGGCCTGATCACGCTGATTCTGCATATATTTAGCCTGACTAGCAATCCTGCACATCAATCAGCAACCGCCCCCTGACCTGCCCTTTGAGGATTTTTTCACCCCATGGCAGGATATCGCGAAGCCCCACCTTTGTCGTCACGGCATCGAGTTGCGCCATCGGCAACTCCTGGGCCAGACGTTTCCAGGCTGTGACGCGCTTTTCATACGGGCACATCACGGAATCAATTCCGATCAACCGGACCCCGCGCAACAGAAACGGAATAACCGTTGCAGGCAAATCCGGCCCGCCTGCCAGCCCGCAGGCGGCAACGACACCATGATATTTCATTTCCGATAAAACATGCGCCAGTGTCGTGCTTCCGACACTGTCAATCGCCCCAAGCCAGCGTTCGCTCAGCAATGGTTTGCTGGCATCGGTTAACGCCGCGCGATCAATAATCGACGTTGCACCAAGTCGGCGCAGATAATCATGTGTATCAGCCCGTCCGGTCGACGCCGCAACGCGATAGCCAAGGTTTGCCAGAATGCTGACCGCAACCGATCCGACACCACCAGCAGCCCCGGTAACAAGGACATCACCATCCTGATCGGAGGACAGCCCCTGCTCTTCCAATGCCATGACCGCCAGCATGGATGTAAAGCCTGCGGTACCGATGGCCATGGCGTGCGCGCCATCAAGTCCATCTGGCATTGGCACCAGCCAATCGGCTTTGACGCGGGCATATTGGGCATATCCACCCCAATGCGCTTCGCCGACCCGCCATCCGGTCAGGATGATCTGATCGCCGGGCGCATAACGCGGATCATCCGATGAAATCACTTCGCCCGCAAAATCAACGCCGGGCACATGCGGATATTGCCGGACAAGACGGCCAAGCCCGTTCAGGATCATGCCGTCCTTGTAATTCAGGGTCGACCAGTCAACCCGGACAAGAACCTCGCCCTCCGGCAGGTCATCAATCGCGATATCCTGAAAACCGGCCTGAACCGTTTTATCCTGCTGGGTTAAAACCAGCCCGCGGAACGCCTTTTTCATGGTTGCTTCCCCGTTTTTCGTTACGTGATCAGGAAAGAAGCTTAAGGCTCGATGGCAAAGGCTGTCAAAGACGCAAAGGTAGTGCCTTGCCCTTAACCGCCGGATGGATTTTTCAGGAAGGATTCATCGGGTCCTGTCAGCAGTCCGATACCAATCAGAACAACGATCAGGATCACCAGATAAAGCCATTTGCGCGAGGTTGCAGGATTATTGGCACTGTCGGGACTATCGGTTGCCATGCCTTCCTTTATGGATGGTGGCAGACTGCGATAGGAAAGCCAGCCGAGCAACGGCACAATGATCAGATCGTCAATCCAGCCGATCCCGGCAATCACATCGGGCAAAAGATCAATCGGACTGACAAGATAGACAATCCCCATCACCAGCAAAATCTTGCTGCGTATCGGCACATCGGACCGAAACAGGCTGCGTAAAAGGTTGGGAATGATCGCCCAGACGGATGCCTTGGCCATGGGATACTCCGGAAAATGAGCCGCCACACACCCCATTCTGACATCCTGTGCAGAAAATGTCAGCGATGTGCAATGCTTGCCGGAAAACTGGCCTGCATATAGCCACTTTCAAACCCGGTGGTTTTGTTCAGATCAAATGCCCCACACATGCTGCCGCAAGAGGTCGTATCCGACGGGTTATGACGGATGGCATATACTTCAAGGCCACTTCCGTAATCGGGAACCGGAACAAGCATGGCTCTGGCCTGTTGATCCCCCACCGACACCTAAAGCCAGGAAATGGCAACGGCAAACGACAAAACAACTATCATTGTCATACTATCAGCGCGGATCATTGGTCTGGTCCGGGTACAGTTGGAACAAAAGTCACATGCAAAGCAAATGCGCCAGCGTGTGATTTGTTCCCTAGTCATTTTCGAAAAATAGATTTTAAGACCAAGGTCAGGAGAAAAGCTTTGATAGCTTTATCTCAATCTATCGCGACCGATACGCGAGCATCAACTGTTCCGCGGATATCACAACCTTGTCCACGGACAAGGTATCCATCAAGGTCTCTTTCACAGACAAATAAGAAGAATCAGGAACAACCTCGTCATAAGACAAGTCCGTGCGAACAACTCTACCCCATGTCGTATATGGCCTGTAAAGCTGATCACGGGACGGGCCGAACAAGCCAAGCGTTGGCCGCCCTGATGCCGCCGCCATATGCATAAGGCCTGAGTCATTTCCAACATACAGGTCCGCGCGGCGCAGACAGGCCATAACCGTCAGAAGATGTTCGCTGCCAAAAATCTCGGTCCGTCTGTTTTCCGGGATCGATGCAATCACCGGTTCGGACGCCTCGCGTTCGTTTGGCGCGCCAACCAGTAGAACATGGGCATCTTCAAGCACACCACCAACCGCCCGCAGGCTTGCAATCGTCTCGGCGAAGCGTTCAGAACGCCAGGTTTTTCCTATCCAGTTGGCACTTGGCCCAACCACCAGAAGCGGGCGTTCATCGGTGGGCAGTATCTCTGCCGCGCGTCGTTCATGTTCCGGGCCGGTCCAGACAAACGGTTCAGGGGCCGGATCAACACCAATCAGCTTTCCAAGCTGCTCTACCCGGTGAACGCTGTCGTCGTTGCCTTTAAGCACCACCCGTGTCCAGCCCGGAAGCACAAATGCCGTCGCACTGCCACGCAGGTCGACAATAATATCCCACCAGCGAAACGCGACTGATTTCCATAGCTTCCACCAATGGCCGCCGCGTTTCTGTTTTGGCATTTCGATGATGCGTTCAAGCCCCGGCACCGCTTCAAAAATCGGGGCGGCAACCGGACCGCAGGCAACCGTCACCCGGATGCCGGGATATGTTTCGACATAGTGACGCAGCACCGATGTCGAAAGAACGGCATCGCCCAGCCGGTTCGAGGTGATGAACAGTAACCGCACGGTTTAAAGTTTCTCCAGCTCGCCAGCGACATTAAGCCATTCACGGCGACTGTTGCGCGCCGCTTCGGACTGGCTGGCAAAAATCTGCCGATCAGTCAGCAACTGCATCACCAGATTACCATAGGCGGTTTCATCGGGAACGATATAGCCGGTCTTGCCGTTTTCGACCCGCGTTTTGGCAATGCCGCCATAGGATACAACCGGAGTTGCCGCCGCCAGGGCATCGTAAATCCATTGGCCGACCTGATCATTGCCGTATTTGCCGTGATGAAGAAACGCACGCGCGGTTGCGATACGTTCGGCCATGTCGGCCTCGGGCATCGGGTGGCAGACGCGGACACCCTTGTCGATGTTATCGCGCACCATATCGACGAGTTCGCCGGAAACATCGTCATTTTCGCCCGCCATCGCCGAAAACAGGTCAGCGGCATAAATTTCCAGAATGGCACCGGGCACCTTGGGCGCGACATAAGCCGACCAGATGCGGATGATCTGGGCAATGCCGGTTTTGCTGTTGGCGACCGTCACGGCAAGGTTTTCGCGGCTTTCGAATGCCCAGTGCATGTTTGATGCCATGGCAAAGGCCGGGCACGCCCCCGGCGCGATCACAATCGGGCGTTTGGCGGTATCGCCATCAAATGCCCTGCCCTGATCTTCATGGGTGAAAATCACCTGCGCGCCGGTTTCAAGCAATGCCAGACGTGCCTTATCGGCATTCAGATCGGATGCCATGCCATCAAACCAAAGCCAGCAATCGCTACCTTCGGGGATTGACGGATGACGCAGCAATTCCGCATCGCGCCACACCAGAACCCGGTCCACCGGATCCCCGCCAAAGGGCGGCATGGCGCTGTCAAGCTGGCGCCAGGCAACGCCATGGTGATCAAGGTCGATGCCACC
>CBIHMD010000348.1:0-3859 GCA_966210655.1 uncultured Thalassospira sp. | reverse complement strand
CTGATCGGCGAAGCCGACATGTGCAGCCACTCCGGCAAGAGGTGTGGCACCGTCGCGCAGCATGGATTTGGCGCGTTCGACACGCGCCTTCATTTGCCATTGATGGGGTGGCATACCGGTTGTTTCGCGAAATGCCGAGCAGAAATAGGATTGTGACAGTCCGGTCAGTTCCGCCAGTTCATCAAGTCGGATTATGCGACCGCAATTCTGTTCAATAAATTCGACCGATTTGCGCAAGTGATGCGGGGCAAGCTTACCGCGTTTTCGGGTTGTGTCATTTTCGGGAAGCGGCGTAAGCAGTGCGCTTGTTAGCGCGGTGACCAGACTTTCACTGTAAAGTTCCGGCGACGGAATGTCGCTTGCGAGATCGTCGGCAATCATATGCACAAGCGATCTGATCCGCGGATCACAAAAGCCGATCCGGGGCGTTTCAAGAACAGCGCGATCAATTTCCTGACCAAGATGTGCTTCAAGGCTTGTGATATCAAGATGGATATCAAGATGGCGCAATCTGCATTTTTCCAGGACTTCCGATGAAACCTCCATTCCTGCCGGAATATAGGAAAGGCAGCCCTGTTCACGATGTTCAGCACCGGAAGATTCGCCAGGAACATTGACCCGAAATTTCGACTGCCCGCTACAATCCAGAATGGCCACAAGCCTTGGGGCTTGCGAGACATAGTTTCCGCGTGCCCGATCATCGCATGCAACATGCCACAGATCGGTAATCACTGTATTCCAGCGACGAAAGCGAAGCTCTTCAAGAAGCGAGAAACCCTCGATCTTGCTGGTCATTTGCGGATGGAATGTCTTGTTTGGCATTCCGGAAATCGTCCTTCTTGTACTTGAACGGGATCAGGGAGTGCCTGATCCCGTATTTGAAACTGACTGGAGGAAGGGAGATTATAAGAAGAATTGTATGCAAACAAGAACAATTCTCATTATCATCCATGAAGATGCCGGGATTTTGTCGTTTTTCAGTCAGGCATTGAATGCGGGTATGAAAAAGCCCGCCAGATGCACGTCTGGCGGGCTCCCGAAACGAAATGTGATCGTCTTACGGCTTCTTCATCCAGCGTGATGGTGCAATCAGGCACAGGATAGTCAGAACGGCGGAGAAAAAGACATTGACGGTCGGCATCGTGATGCCAAACAGGGCCCAGTCGATTTTGTCGCAGCGAACAATCGGCTGCGCCATCAACTGTGCCTTGAGGTCTGCGACCGAAGCCGCACCGCTTGTCAGGCCGCCGCACATTGCCGGGCCTTCCCACCATAGTTCCTGAACGCCGACATGATAGATGGCAATGCCGGTGCCGATAGCAAAAGCGACACCGCACAGATAAACAAGAACCCGCGCAGCTCCGGGGATGCGCAGCAAAAGAAGGGCAAGAATTGCCAATCCGCTAGCGGCGTAGAACGGAACGCGCTGATACAGGCACAACACGCATGGTAAAAGCTTCTGCACATACTGGGCATAGAAGGCAAAGCCGAGGCTTCCGGCGGAGATCAGGAAAATGGCAACAGGTGGCAGGGCCGGAGCATAATGTGCGCGAAGCAATTTGATCATCGGGTCGTTCCGTTATCGTTTTGCGGTATTAGGGCTCTGACCCTAACCGTGCGGGATCAGTTTGATGGCAGCAAATCCACCGACAAGAACTACAACAAATATGGTGAAAACGAGGCCAAGCCGTTTTTCGATAAAGTCGCGAATGACCGGGCCGAATTTCCAGATCAGGGCGGCAATGATGAAGAAGCGCAACCCGCGCGCCAGAACCGATGCGACCATGAATATCGCCGGGTCGAGTGCTGTGACCCCCGACAGGATGGTGATGACCTTGTAGGGGAACGGGCTTATCCCGGCGATAAACACCGCCCAGGCTCCCCATTCGTTATAATAGTCCCGGAATGTATCGAATTTTGCGCCATAGCCGTAAAGCTGCAACACCGGCTGGCCGATGCTTTCAAACAGGAAGTAACCGATGCCATAGCCGGCGATGCCGCCCAGAACGGACCCGACAAGACAGATCAACGCATAGCGCCATGCTTTGGTTGGTGCCGCAATGATCATGGGAATCAGCAGAACATCGGGCGGGATCGGAAAGACCGAGCTTTCGACAAAGGCGATAATGAAAAGCGCAATGGCAGCGTGGCGATGAGCGGCCAGGCCAAGGGTCCAGTCATAAAGGCTGCGTAGCACGGAAACGCCCTTTGCGGTTAAGACGATAAAATAATGCGGCGCGGTGGCAGATATGAGGGTGATGTAACCGCATTTGGCCTTGTGTCGCAATGACCTTTTCCCGGCGAAAGCTTCATGCGGTTCGCAATGTAATTTTTGCGCAAAGCCCCATTGACCGGACGAAATTTACAGCTATTATCCGCCCCCACGATGGTGGGTGCGCAACGCACCCATATATGCCTGCCCCTGTGGCGGAATTGGTAGACGCGGCAGACTCAAAATCTGTTTCTCTTTGAGAGTGGGAGTTCGATTCTCCCCGGGGGCACCATCGCTTTTTCTTTGTTTTATAATGACTTAGTGAGCATTCAAAGTTGGTTGTGTACCTATTGTGTGTACCAATCAGGTGTTCCTTATGTCATTGGCTACAAACGTAGTTAGGATTGCTGGCAGATATTATTTTCGTTGCCGCATCCCAGAAGACATCAAACCTTACCTAAAACGTCAGACTTACAAGATTGCACTGCGAACAGCAGAACCTTCCAGTGCAAGGCGAAAGGCTGCTATCGTATCTCGACACATGTTGATGTTTTTTGATGAGATACGAATGTCTGACAAATCAGAGAAAGAACAACTCGAAGCCAAATTGGAAGAAATGCTTGATGAGAAGCATAAAGGGCTTGCTAAAATTCTGGCTCAGAAAATTATCATGGATGAATATTCAGCAGAAATGCAGCTACGAATAGTTGAGTTGAAAAATCTCGATTTGTATCTTCAGAACGTCCTTCAGGATGCCGAGCTAAAACGGCAAACATATTACAGCAATCAGAAATCCAGAAAATTAGAAAAGGTTGGTGATGACCTGAAATATGAAAAGAGAAAGCTGAAAGAAATTGAAGACGGAAAACTGGATATAAAAAAGAGACATCCAGAGGCAAACCAGAAGCTGATGTACTTTGTTGATAAGCTGGAAAAAAACAAGAAAGGCAAAATTTTAGACCATACCCTACCTCAATATCAAAGGGCGGTAAGCCTCTTTACGGGTCTGGTTGGAGATAAGCCGGTTCATGAATATAAACTGTCCGACTTTGAAGAGTATCAATCTCTCTTTTTAAGGCTTCCCTTAAAGCACAAGGAAATTGCACCAGGTAATCCGCTGAAAGCAATTGAATTCAATGAAAACCTACCTGATGGACAGAAGCAAGATACCTATAAATGGACAACATTTAAAGGTAGACATGCAACATCAATCAGAGTGGTTTTTAGCTACATAAAAAAGCATAAGGTTATAGATTATAATCCTATGGCAGATTTTAAGCTTGAGAAGCCTAGGCGTAATTTTACCGCAATAAGGAGAAAGCCTAAGAGGTCGTTTAAAGGCGAAGAACTCGAAAAAATATTTAGTGTTCCTCTTTTTCATTCTTGCCGTAATTCAGTTAACTGGATGACGCCAGGAGAATATAAAATAAGAGACTTCAAATTTTGGGGGATATTAATCGCATTGTTTTCAGGGGCACGTTCTGGCGAGATTGGTCAACTTCTCATCATGGATATCGTGAATTATAATGATATGCCTCACTTCCATATATTGGAGCAATATGTGGATGAAGATATTGTGGAATATAATCTGAATGTCAGTGAAGAAGAATTAGATGAAATAAATAAGAATGCAAAAAATAGTCAATC
>CBIHMD010000347.1:0-3862 GCA_966210655.1 uncultured Thalassospira sp. | reverse complement strand
GCAGGCGGTCTCAAGGCACTGGTGTTCCAGTTCGCCACTCTTACCGATGTCGCGTGGCAAATGTCAGGAGAAGTCATCCTGATGACCCTGCTTGGCGGGATCGGAACGATTTTCGGTCCGATTTTCGGCGCGGCGTTTGTCGTCACCGTACAGAACTACCTTTCGACAACCGGCTTCCCGGTAACCGTCCTTACCGGGCTTATATTCATTGTCTGTGTGTTGTTGTTCCGCCGTGGCATTGTCGGCGAGTTCAATGCGTCACGCCTTGCTGCCAAGCTGGGCCTACGGTCCAGAAACTAGGAAAGCAGCATGACCACACAACAATTCGACTACATCATTATTGGTGCAGGATCGGCTGGCTGTACCCTTGCAAACCGGCTGTCCGAAATCGAAAACGCCACCGTCCTCCTTCTGGAGGCCGGTGGCAAAGACTCCAATCCGTGGATTCATATTCCGGTCGGTTATCTTTATTGCATCGGCAATCCGAATGTTGACTGGTGCTTTAAAACCAAGGCAGAGGACGGCCTGAACGGCCGTTCGCTGGGTTATCCCCGTGGCAAGGTTCTGGGCGGGTGTTCGTCGATCAACGGCATGATCTATATGCGTGGTCAGGCCGCCGATTATGATCAATGGCGTCAGTCGGGATGTGACGGTTGGGGCTGGGATGACGTCCTGCCACATTTCAGGAAATCAGAAGATTACTATCTCGGTGCCGATGACATACACGGTTCAGGCGGTGAATGGCGGGTTGAACAGGCGCGTGTCCGCTGGGAAATTCTTGACGCGTTTCAGGACGCCGCCGAACAGGCAGGTATCCCGAAGGTCGAAGACTTCAACCGCGGCAATAACGAAGGTTCAGGCTATTTCGCGGTCAACCAGAAACGCGGCATTCGCTGGAATACGTCAAAGGCATTTCTGAAACCGGCCCTGTCACGCAATAACCTTGAACTGCGCACACATGCGCAGGTTCGTCGCCTGATCATTGAAAACGGACGCGTCACCGGCGTTGAATATGACCATAACGGACAGATTGAAACCGTTTCGGCACGTCGTGAAATCGTTCTGTCGGCCGGTGCTGTCGGGTCGCCCCATATTCTGGAACTGTCGGGCATTGGTCGCGGTGATGTTCTGCAAAAACATGGTATTCAAACCATCCATGAAAGCGCGCAGGTCGGTGAAAATCTTCAGGACCACCTTCAACTGCGCTGCGCCTTCAAGGTGTCTGGCATTCGCACCTTGAACGAACAGGCGAGCAGCCTTGTCGGCAAGGCCGGTATTGCATTGGAATATCTGCTTAACCGGTCCGGACCGATGTCGATGGCACCAAGCCAGCTTGGCATTTTCACCAAATCGGACGCGTCATTTGAAACACCAAACCTGCAATATCACGTGCAGCCGCTATCGCTTGAAAAATTCGGCGATCCTGTACATCCTTTCCCGGCATTTACGGCAAGTGTCTGTAATCTGCGCCCGCAAAGTCGCGGCAGCATCCACCTGCAATCACCCGATTTCCGCAATCAACCGGCCATCGCCCCCAATTATCTGAGTGCAGATGGCGATAAAAAAGTTGCTACCGATTCAATCCGGCTGACCCGTAAAATCGCCAATCAGCCTGCTCTTGCCGCCTACAGGCCCGAAGAATTCAAACCCGGCCCGTCATACGAGACCGAGGATGATCTGGTCAAAGCAGCAGGCAATATCGGCACGACAATTTTCCACCCCGTTGGTACCTGTCGCATGGGCGCAGACCCGGCATCGGTGGTTGATCCGCAATTACGGCTGCGCGGGCTTGACGGGCTTCGGATTGCAGACGCATCGATCATGCCGACCATCACATCGGGTAATACCAATTCACCGACCATCATGATCGCGGAAAAGGCAGCAGCCATGATCATGGAAAGCGCACGCAACTAGCCACAAGACCAAACATAAAAGGCCGGGCAATCATCCTGCCCGGCCTTTTGCATTTTCAATCGCCCGATTATAACCCTTTGGTGCGGGCAACGATCCGTTCGCGTACCGCGGCGGCTGAACCGGTTCTGGCGACGTCGCCATCGCCAATGACGATTGCCTCGCGCAGCAGTGCTGTTGCCTCGTCAAGCTGCGCCTGATCGCGGATATGGGCGATACAAAGCGGCGTTTCCGCCGAAACGGCCTGACCGACCTTGATGAAATCAGTGAAACCAACAGCAAAGTCGATCTTCTGATCGGCACGGGTCCGGCCACCTTTCAACGCGACCAGCGCCAGGCCGACCTTGCGCGCATCCATCGATACAACCCGCCCGGTCTTTGCCGCACGAACCGGCTCGATCATCGGTGCCGCCTCAAGATGGTCCGACGTATTTTCGATAAAATCAGTCGGGCCGCCAAGGGCCGACACCATTTTACCAAACACCTCGGCTGCCTTGCCCGATGTCAGGGCGTTGCTGGCTTTTTGCAAACCATCGGCAACATCACTGGCAACACCGGTCAGCGACAGCATTTCCGCTGCCAATGCCATGGTGACATCATAAACACGCTGTTCCTGATGTTTGCCGGTCAGGAAATCAACCGCTTCATGCATTTCAAGCGCGTTGCCGACCGTATCGCCCAGAACCTGCTCCATATCGGTCAGAAGCGCCGTTGTGGGCACGCCATTGCGGGTTGCGACTTCGGTTATGCTTTCGGCCAGTTCGCGCGCACGATCATATTCATTCATGAAGGCGCCCGATCCGAATTTGACATCCATCACCAACGCATCCAGACCTGCCGCCAGCTTTTTCGACAGGATCGATGCGGTGATCAACGGAATGCTTTCGACCGTCGCGGTGACATCGCGAATGCCATAGAAACGCTTGTCTGCGGGGGCAAGGTCGGCCGTCTGCCCGATGATTGCACAACCGACTTCACGCGTGACCTTGGCAAATTCTTCCAAAGTCGGCGCGGTTCGATAGCCGGGAATGGAATCAAACTTGTCCAGTGTGCCGCCCGTATGGCCAAGGCCCCGTCCCGAAATCATCGGAACAAATGCGCCACACGCACCAACGATCGGCCCCAGCATCAAACTGACCTTGTCGCCAACCCCACCGGTCGAATGTTTGTCAACAACCAGACCATCAAGGCCAAGCGACTTCCAATCAAGAACTGTACCGGAATCACGCATATTGCGTGTAAGGGCTGCGCGTTCATCCATGGTCATGCCGTTAAAGAAAACCGCCATGGCAAGGGCTGCAACCTGCCCCTCGCTGATGCTTTCATCGGCAATGCCTTTGACGAAAAAGGCGATTTCGGCGTCTGTCAGAACTTCGCCTTCACGTTTGCGGCGAATGATTTCCTGCGGCAGCATATGCTGTCTCCTGCGCGCTTATTATTGAATTACGTTTTCAAACCCGTTTGAAACAGGCTCATGCATCACTTGAAAAATAACGCAGCAGGATCTTGATTAAATTGGTAGATCCTTCTTTTGCCATTTCCAGAGTCTGTTCATGACTAAGGGCGGTCGGGCTCATACCCGCAGCCAGATTGGTGATGTTTGAAACAGCCGCCACCCGGAATCCCAGACGCCGGGCAAGAATGTTTTCCGGTACGGTCGACATGCCCACGGCATCCACCCCCAGAACCTTAAGCGCACGAATTTCGGCCGGCGTTTCAAAGCTCGGCCCGGTGCACCAGCATTACGTACCTTCAAACAGGTTAATGCCAAGCTCGGCCGCAGTATTTTTCAAACCCGACCCGATTTCCGGATCATAAGGTACATCCATCCCGACAAAGCGATCATCACCATGATATCCGATCAACGGATTGGGCCCGAACAGGCTGATATGATCCGTAATCAGCATCAGGTTCCCCGGCGATGCCTCGGGGATAAGCGACCCTGCAGCAT
>CBIHMD010000346.1:0-3870 GCA_966210655.1 uncultured Thalassospira sp. | reverse complement strand
CAATGCCATAAAGGTGGCATCGCCAAAGACACGAGTAACCGCCATGCCGCAACCGGCATGGTCATACGAGGATTGAATGGACAAGATCAAGATTTCCGGCGGCCGCCGGTTGCAGGGCAAAATTGCAATTGGCGGTGCCAAGTACGCGGCCCTTCCGTTGATGGCCGCAGCCCTTCTGACCGATGAAACGCTGACCCTTTCCAACCTGCCGCATCTGGCCGATATCACATCGATGGCCAATCTGCTGGCACAGCATGGTGTCGCGTTGCATCTGAACGGCCATGCGCCCAATGGCGGCCATACCGGTCGCGTTCTGGAAATGACGGCCAGGGAAATCGCATCGACGACCGCACCTTATGATCTGGTCCGCAAAATGCGGGCATCGGTTCTGGTGCTGGGACCGCTGGTCGCGCGTTGCGGTGTGGCACGTGTGTCGCTGCCCGGTGGCTGTGCCATCGGTAACCGTCCGGTTGACCTGCATCTGAAGGCGCTTGAAGCCATGGGTGCCGAAATCCACCTGACCGAGGGCTATATCGAAGCCCGCGCGCCAGAGGGGCTCAAGGGCGGGCATGTCCTGTTCCCGCAGGTATCCGTTGGCGCGACCGAAAATGCCCTGATGGCAGCATCCCTTGCCGATGGTGTGGTGACAATCGCCAATGCCGCGCGTGAGCCGGAAGTCAGCGATCTGGCCCATTGCCTTGTCGCGATGGGCGCCGAGATTGAAGGTATCGGCACCGACACGCTGAAAGTCACCGGCAAGCCGCGCCTGCATGGGGCGGAATATTCTGTGGTGCCTGATCGTATCGAAACCGGGACCTATGCCATTGCCGCCGCCATTACAGGCGGCGAGATCGAACTGGTCGGGACCAGGGCCGAACTGATCGAAAGCCTGATCGTGTCGATGCGCAAGGCAGGCGTCGAGATCGAGGAAACCGAGGGCGGCATGATCGTGCGCGGCAATCGCGCGACGCTTAAGGGTGTTGATGTCATGACCGAACCCTATCCCGGCTTCCCGACCGACATGCAGGCGCAGTTCATGGCGCTGATGGCGGTGGCCAATGGCGCATCCATGATCACCGAAACGATTTTTGAAAACCGTTTCATGCATGTGCCGGAACTGAGCCGCATGGGCGCTGATGTCAACGTGCATGGCCGGTCCGCCATCGTACGCGGCAGTGCCAAACTGTCGGGTGCCGAAGTCATGGCGACCGATCTTCGCGCATCGGTATCGATGGTACTTGCGGGCTTGGCAGCCGAGGGCGAGACGATTATTAACCGTGTCTATCATCTGGACCGCGGTTATGAACGGCTGGAAGAAAAACTTGGCGCCTGCGGGGCGCAGATCGAACGTGTCCATGTTCCTGCATAATTGCAGGGATCATTGGCCTTTGGGCCGGGGCGACAGACAAACGCGTAAGGCGACTGATTGATGAGTGACGAAAAGCTGGTGCTGGCCCTGCCAAAGGGGCGCATTCTTGACGAGGTAATGCCGCTGGTGCGTGCGGCCGGTATCGAACCGGAAGCCGCATTTGACGATCCGAAATCCCGGGCCCTGCGTTTCGCCACCAATCATCCGCATATCGATATCATTCGTGTGCGCAGCTTCGATGTCGCCACCTTCGTTGCCTTTGGGGCTGCCCATATCGGGGTCTGCGGCAATGATGTGCTGATGGAATTCGATTATTCCGAGATTTATGCACCGCTTGATCTCGATATCGGCCATTGCCGCCTTGCTGTGGCCGAGCCCGAAGAAATGATCGATGGTGATGATCCGTCGCGCTGGTCGCATGTCCGTGTCGCGACCAAATATCCCAACGTCACCCGCAATCATTTTGCCGCCCGTGGTGTTCAGGCCGAATGCATCAAGCTGAACGGGGCGATGGAACTGGCACCAACCCTTGGCCTGTGCCGTCGCATCGTTGATCTTGTATCGACCGGCAACACGCTTAAGGCCAACGGGCTTCGCGAAATTGAACATATTGCCGATGTCACCTCGCGTCTGATCGTCAACCGGGCGGCGCTTAAAACCCGCCCGACCGATGTTCAGCCCTGGATCGACCGTTTTTCCGAGGTACGCAATGCCGATTAAACTTTCGATCACGGATGCCGATTTCGAAGAAGGCTTTGTCAAACTGCTTGGCATGAAGCGGGAATCGGATGCCGATGTTGATGTCGCGGTTGCCAATATCATTGCCGATGTCCGCAAACGCGGCGATATCGCGGTATGTGATTACACCAACAAGTTTGACCGTCTGAACATCGATGCCGCCGGCATGGCGGTGACAAAGGACGAAGTCGATGCTGCGATTGCCGCAGTCGATGCCGACCTTCTGAAATCGCTGAAACTGGCCGCTGAACGCATTCGTTCCTATCACGACCGTCAAATGCCGTCTGACGAACGTTATACCGATGCGACCGGGGTCGAACTCGGCTGGCGCTGGCGTCCGGTATCGGCCGCCGGTCTTTATGTGCCCGGTGGGCTGGCATCCTATCCGTCATCGGTCCTGATGAACGCCATACCGGCCAAGGTTGCCGGTGTGGAACGTCTGGTGATGGTGGTGCCGACCCCGGACAATAAAATGAACCCGCTGGTTCTGGCCGCTGCACGCATTGCCGGTGTTGATGAAATTTACCGTATCGGCGGGGCGCAGGCCGTTGCCGCCCTTGCCTATGGCACGGAAACCATCAAGCCGGTCGACAAGATCGTTGGTCCGGGCAATGCCTTTGTCGCCGCTGCCAAGCGCCGCGTTTTCGGGCAGGTCGGGATTGACATGATTGCCGGCCCGTCGGAAATCCTTGTGGTTGCCGATGGCAGCAATGATCCAGGCTGGGTCGCGGCTGATCTGCTGTCGCAGGCCGAACATGATCCGGTGGCACAGTCGATCCTGATTACCGATGACGCAGGTTTTGCCGATCGTGTGCAGGAAGCCATTGATGCCCATCTTGAAAAACTGCCACGTGCCGAAATCGCCGGGGCAAGCTGGCGCGACTTTGGTGCAATTGTCTTGGTTGAAAATCTGACGCAGGCTCCGGCCTTGGTTGACCGGATTGCACCGGAACATCTTGAACTGGCTGTGGATGACCCGGACGCACTTGCCGAAGACATTCATCATGCCGGTGCCATTTTCCTTGGCCGTTACACGCCCGAGGCGATTGGCGATTATGTTGCCGGACCAAACCACGTTCTGCCAACCGCCCGTTCGGCGCGTTTCTCGTCGGGTCTGGGCGTGCTTGATTTCATCAAGCGGTCGTCATTGATCAAATGCACGCCTGAAAGTCTGGCCAAAATCGGCCCGGCGGCGATTGCACTGGCCGAAAGCGAAGGTTTGCAGGCACACGGACTTTCTGTGGCGATCCGGTCCAACCGCATGTAAGCTGTTGCAGTGCAGCGCCGAGGGATCGCAGGGAGACTAAGATGGCAGAAATTGCAGACAACCAATGCATTGCCGGTATCTATCTCGACGAGAAATACAAGGTGCGTCGCCGCCCCGAGGTCGAGCATGAGCAGGCGGTGGCCATCTATGACCTTCTGGAAGAAAACCATTTCGCGCCAAAGGGCGGCTTCGAAGGGCCGTATTCGGTTCACATGCGCATCGAGGACAACCGCATCTATATGGATGTGCGCGGCGATGACGATACCGAAAACCTGACCACCATTGTCGTGCCGTTAACGCCGTTCCGCCGGATCGTGAAGGATTACTTCATGATCTGCGAAAGCTATTACGACGCGATCAAAAAGGCGACAGCATCACAGATTGAAACCATCGATATGGCGCGTCGCGGCCTGCATAACGAAGGATCGGAACAGCTTCGCGAACTGCTGTCGGAAAAGGTGACGATTGATGAAAATACCGCGCGTCGCCTGTTTAC
>CBIHMD010000345.1:0-3875 GCA_966210655.1 uncultured Thalassospira sp. | reverse complement strand
ATGATGATCTGGTCGATACCGGGAAAGATGTCTTTCACTTCGGTCATCGACGAGAAGGATTGCAGGATACCAAGCAGGAAGCCCGCCAAAACCGCTCCGGGAAGCGACCCCATGCCGCCGACAACAACGACGACAAAGGACAGGACAAGGAAGTCCATCCCAAGGTGATAGTCAGGCGGTAAAACAGGTGTGTACATCACACCAGCCAAACCAGCGACCACTGCAGCCATGCCAAACACGATGGTAAAACGACGTTCAATATTGATACCGAGCAATTCGACCGTTGCACGGTCGGCCATGCCAGCACGCACCACCATTCCATAAGTAGTGAAATGCAGGAACGAAAAAACGAGCCCTATGATAATTGCCGAGAACAGCAGATAAATCAGACGCCACCACGGATAGACAACCGACTCTCCAAGGCCGATCCAGAGTCCGATATTGGCAGAACCGGCAACAATATCCGGCGCTCCCTGCGGAATCGGGTTGGCACCAAAGAAGCTCTTGATCAGTTCCTGCAACACGATCGCCAGACCGAATGTCACAAGAATCTGCTCTGCGTGGGAACGTTTGTAAAAATACCGAATCAGCGTGCGTTCCATGAGAACACCGAACGCCAGCATCACCGGTATCGCCAGTATGATCGACAATGGCACTGACCAGTCGATGATCGCCTTTCCGGTATCGCCGAACCAAACTTCGAGATACGGCGTTTCCTTATAAGCATCAAAAAAGGTGACTGACTCATCCTTGACACGCAATGAAAGTGTCAGGATTTTTTCCAGTGTCACCGCGCAAAAAGCGCCCATCATAAAGATTGCACCATGGGCAAAGTTCACCACGCCAAGGGTGCCAAACACCAGAGTCAGACCAAGTGCAATCAACGCATATGCACCGCCCTTATCCAGACCATTCAGGATTTGAAGAAATATAGCGTCCATTGATTATCCGCCGCGCATTCAAAAGGACTTAACGAACAGAAAGCAAAGGCATTTGCCAATCGGGAACCGGGTCGACCATCAAATGACAGCCGACCCGAGCCTTTACTCTGTGAAGAAGATCAAATCTTGTACGGGCCGAGTTCGCCACCGAACATATCGGCCGGATACTCAACCTGAGAACGCGGAACCTGCTTGACCACTTCGAGAATATCGAAGTTTGATTGCGGGTTTTCTTTACCACGTACAACAAGCACATCCTTGAAGCACTGATGATCTTCGGCACGATAAAGTGTCGGACCATTACCAGCGCCGTCAAACTCGAACCCTTCAAGCTGTTTGATGACTTCCCAAGGAGCAAACGTTCCAGCCATTTCGCAGGCATTCGCATATAGCAGCGCCTGGACATAGCAGGTGTGGGCAGCCTGCGACGGCGGGAAACCGTATTCCTGACCAAACGATTTCACGAAGGCCTGGGAACCTGCGTCCTGCAACGACCAGTGCCAGTTACTTGTGCCAAGAATACCCTTGGCGGCCTCACCGGCACCCTGTGCCATCAGGCGGGAATATAGCGGAACGACGATTTCAAAGTTTTTGCCGTTCACCTGCTTGTCACGCAGACCGAACTGAACCGCCTGGGTCAATGAATTGACCATGTCCTTGCCATAGTGGTTCAGGATCAGGACATCTGCCCCTGAATTCAGAACCGGGGTGATATACTGAGAAAAGTCACCTGCACCAACCGGGGTACGGACGGTATTGACGGTTTCCCAACCAATATTTTCGGTTGCCGCCTTGATCGATTCTTCCTGAGTCCAACCCCAAGTGTAATCCGCCGTCAGGTGATAGGCACGACGTTCACTGCCATATTCTTCCTTCAGGATCGGCGCAATCGCCTGGCCGGACATATAAGCGTTGAAGAAATGGCGGAACCCGTAACGCTTTTTATCCTTACCCGTGGTATCATTCGAATGGGTCAGGCCGGACATAAAGATCACGCCCATTTCCTGACAAAGGCTTTGAACGGCAACAGCAACGCCCGAAGACGACCCACCGGTCACCATCGCAACATTGTCTTTTTCGATCATTCGCTTGGCCGATGCGCGTGCGGCATCGGATTTGGTTTGGGTATCCCCGGTTACAAACTCGACCTTCTTGCCGAGAATACCATTCCCCTTGAGCTCCAGTGGCTTGATGGTATTGAGCATACCACCGTCACCTTCACCATTAAGATGCTTGACCGCCAACTGGTAAGCACGCAGTTCGTCAGCCCCTTCATCTGCATACGGACCGGTTTGCGGCACGTTGAAACCGAGCTTGATACTGCCCGAGCTACCCGGGTCGCCGGGGAAAGTCTGAGCATGGGCATTCTTGATGAAATGCATCGGGAATGATGCGCCGATCAGCGCAGCCCCTGTCGTCGCAGCCGTTCCTTTAAGAACCGTACGACGGGATACATTTCGGGTGTTCTTGGTCTCCGACATGGTTTTCCTCCCCAATGTCTTGGGATGCGTTTCAGAAAAATCTGAGGTCGCGTTTTTTGGTTAATGCTTTTGTCGACCTGTCAAAACAATGGGGACTAGTTGAAAATGAATCAATATGTGATTGAACAAGAAGGATTTTTTTGTAAATATACATACGTCTAGTTTGAAAATTTGTAAATTTTGTCAAGAAAAGGGCACATCATGCCCCGTCAGGCACCTATCGGACATCGCATTCGCGGACGACGAAAAGACATCGGACTGACACAGAATGCACTGGCCAAGGCAGCGGGAATTTCGCCTTCGTATCTTAATCTGATCGAACATAACCGGCGTGCAATTGGCGGCGGGTTGCTGTTGCGTCTGGCAAGTGCGCTGGAAATCCAGCCCCATGCCCTGTCAGGCTCCGAGGAAAGCCGCCTGCTTGCCGATCTGAGCGAGGCGGCAACCGATCCGGTGTTTCGCGAAACGCCCCTGATACCCCGCGAATTTCCGGCAATGATTGCGGCGGCACCGGGCATGATCGCAGCCTTTCTGTCGCTATATCGTGCATATCGCAACGGGCTTGAGGAAATCGACAATCTGTCCGAACGCCTCAGCCACGACCCGTTCCTGGCCGAGGCCAGCCATTCAATTCTGACCCGCATCACATCAATCCGGACCGTTGCCGAAATCTTTGACGATTATGATGACCTACCTGCCGAACAACGGGCACGGTTCAATGCAACTCTGGTGCGGGAATCCCAAAGACTGGCGGAATCAGCAACCGAGATTTTCAGCTTCCTGGAACGCGGCGATGCCGGACGCCCTGCCGCCAGCCCCGCCGAAGAAGTCGACGACCTGCTTTATGACAATGCCAACTATTTCCCGACGCTCGAAGATCGGGCGGACGAGATACGAAATGCCATTGACCCGGTTGGCGGATTGTTTCTGACGGATCTGATCAAACATCTGGAACGGCACCATAAAATGCGGGTTGATCGTCTGCCCCCTGAAGACCTGCCCGCGTCCGGTTTTGACTGGAACCTATCAGATGCCCATCTTCGTTTTTCACGCGCGATGCCGATTACCTCGGCACGGTTTCATGCGGCACGGGTGATTTGCCGTCTCGAAGGCAACGAGGTCGTCAATGCCATTTTGGACCGGGCCAATCTGGGAACGGATGCTGCCCGGCAACGCGCAGGCGAGGCACTGATATCGTATTTCGCCGCCGCCCTTCTGTTTCCCTATGACAGCTTCCGGGCAGAGGCCCAGACTTTGCGCCACGATATCGAACTGCTGCAACAACGCTTTGCCGCCAGTTGGGAACAGGTTTGCCACCGCCTGACAACCCTTCGCCGTCCGGGCGCAGAAGGCGCTCTTCGAGACCTGGCAGAACGAAGGTTTGCAGGCGTCGATCGACGCGAGTGTGGAGACCTTCGCGGCGACCTTCGCCGAGCCGGGGACGACCGAATAT
>CBIHMD010000344.1:0-3878 GCA_966210655.1 uncultured Thalassospira sp. | reverse complement strand
ATTTCAATTGGCGGATGTCACCGATCAATCGAAATAGCTGACCCGTTTTGACGGGGGCAGGATGGAGTTGATCAGCATTTCCAGACGACGGGGGTTTTCCTGTCGCCCGATGGATACGGCCCCCACCATATAGACCGAATTCAAAAGTTCTTCTTCACCCGAATTACGTTCGAGTTTGGCGGCAAGCGGCATGAACACCATGTTTGCCAGAACCGCACCATAAAAAGTCGTCAAAAGGGCGACCGCCATGGATGGGCCAATCGACGATGGATCATCAAGGTTGCCAAGCATCTGCACCAGACCGATCAGAGTCCCGATGAGGCCCATGGCAGGCGCGATATCGCCCGCCTTTTTCATGATGTTAGCGCCTTTCTGGTGGCGTCCGATGGTGGCATTCATGTCCTTGCGCATGATGGCTTCGACTTCTTCTGGCGGCGTACCATCAACAACAAGCGACAGACCCTTCCAGAGATATTCCTCGCTTTGCAGGCTATCGAGATGGCCTTGAAGCGACAGAACCCCGCCTTTGCGGGCAATTTCAGCCAGTTGCAAAATCTGCAGGGCGGCATCAGCCGGGTTGCGCGATCTGTGAAAAATCGTGCGCATCAGGACCTTGCCGGCCCCCAGGAATTCGCCCAAGGCAAAACAGACAGCAGTAATCGCAGCCGTGCCGCCGATCACGATCAGAACGGACGGAATATCGATAAATGCACCGGGCGATCCCCCCAATACGATCGCCGCGATAATAAGCGCGAAGCCAATAGCCAAGCCCGCAACCGTCGCGATATCAAACGACGTTTTAGTCCCCCCGTCCGCCATACCCGCTCATCCTCTCAAAAGACTAGTTTTTCTCGGACTTGATGATTTCCGTCATGGTTACCCCCAGACGGTCTTCGACAACCACCACTTCGCCTCGTGCGACCAGACGGTTGTTCACATAAATATCAATAGCTTCCCCAACCTTGCGGTCAAGCTCTACGACTGCACCACGCCCCAGTTTTAGCAACTGGCTTACCTGCATGGTTGCTTTTCCAAGGACTGCCGAAACCTGAACGGGAATATCGTAAACCGCTTCGAGATCCTTGGAAGTCTTCATGGCATCGCTGCCGATCTCGGCGGCGGCCAGAAGTTCGGTACCTTCGCCCTCTAGTTCGATATCATCGTTATCGAGTTCCGAGAGTTCAAGATCGTCATCATCGGCCATTTTCGTCTCCTGATCCTTGAGCTTCCTGCGTCACATCGACTTCTGTTTCGTTTTCGGCATCGCGTTTTTGATCCGGCTGCAACGGGTTCCCATCCTGTTGTAGCGGATCATCTTTATCATCGATCCCGATTTCTGTGTGCGACGCATCATCCTGAGGGGATGTTGGCATATTAACCCGTTCTGTGCCATGACCTTCTTCGATCTGACTGGTCGATACAGGCGTGTCGTGTGATCCGGTTTCCTCATCGCTGATCCGGTCTTCGGATGCCGGTTCCGGATCGGAAGCCGGGGCTTCGGACTTTGAGGTAGTCTGTTTGCGCGGCAGGTCGGCCAGGCGGGTGTTTTGTATATCAGGATCGCCCATGTCGCTGCCGTCGAGCTCATGCTCGTCACCATGGCTTTGAAGCGCGCGTTCCACGATATCGTTGATTTCAGCCCAGATGCGTTTGGTATCGCGAACTGCCGTTCCGTCACCCCACGAAACATGGCAATCACCAAGATCGATATCGGGTTCGCCAATCACACCGACCTTGCCCGAAAAACCCCGTGACTGTGCGATTTTTTCGACGTTTTCCGAAATCATGTCGCTGATATCGGGATGGACCTGCACAATTACCTTGGGCGCGTCAAACAGGTTTGCCAAACATTGACGTACGATGCTTTCGATTTCGGTGAGCTCGAACTGTTTCGACCAGGCAGGCGCAATTTTGCGCATCACGCCGATAGCAACATGAATGGCGTCCTCGTTGATGCGGGCGTTGGCGCGTTTTTGCTGCTCGTCAATCCGGGCAAGGGTTTCGGCAAGACGTGCCGAAGTATCTGCCATCGCCTGTTCAAGGGATGATCGAATTTCAGCATGTCCCTGTTCGAGGCCGCGGGCGAAGCCTTCGGCATCGGCGGTTTCGCGTGCAGCAGTTTCGGCTTCGGTCACCATTTGGGCCGCTTGTTCTTCGGTGTAAATTGCCGGAGGAGGGGGCGGGGCCTCGTCCTCTTTTTTCTTTTTCTTCTTGCCTGAAGTGTAGTGTTCATCATCAGAACCGGACGAACGAATGACGTTATCGGCATCATCGAAACTGAGCGAGAATTTGAATTTTTCAATGGCCGTCATATCGAACCGCTGGTTTGGTTTGTGCGACAAGCAGGCCGGTGGCTTTATGCCACCCTGCCCATGATTGGACCGTCAGGCAAATCAGGTTTCCTGATAAAGCCAGTTGCGAATGATCGACAGGGCCTCTTCCGGATGCTTTTCGACAATCTCGCCGATCTTCTTGACCGAGGAGGCCTTCACACGACCTTCGACCTGCGACAGGTTGATCAGTTCTTCGCCATCGTCCATGCCCGGTGCCATCGGAACCGGTGATGGTCCTGCCAGTGCCGGGGTGCCCTCTGCGGTCATATCTTCGGCCAGCAGCTGACGCTGTGCCATGTCGGCAGCACTTGGCAGGGTTTCGAACGCACGGGTCAGGAGCGGGCGGACCACCAGAAGAATGACCAGGATCGCAACGATGGCAAGGACCAGCATTTCGGCTATGCGGAAAATCTCGGCCTTGTCGAGGCCAAGGAACGTTTCGACATCTTCATCCGGGAACAGGTCTGCCGTGTCGGCAAATTTCATGTTGATCACTTCGACCTGATCGCTGCGTGCCGGGTCATAGCCGATTGCGCTGCGAACAAGGGCTGCGATCTTTTCCAGATCTTCGGGGGAACGTTCCTGATAAAGCCGTTCGCCGTTCTCATCGGTTGTGTAGGTACCATCAACCAGAACCGCCACTGTCACACGGGAAATTTCGCCAATTTCCTTGACCTTTGTCGTGGTGGTTTTGGAAATTTCGTAATTGACGGTTTCCTCGGACCGGGTATCCTGGCTGCTGGTGCCTGCTCCCTGTCCGGCGTCGAAGTTAGCGTCAGGCAGATTGTTTTGCAGCGTTACCGGGTCGGTACCCTCGGTTTCGCTGTTGGTGGAATTTTCGTCGATCGTCTGGCTGGAGCGTACAACCCGTTCGTCCGGGTTAAACCGCTCGTCAGCTGTCGTAACCTTGTTGAAGTCCATTTCAACCGAAACCTCGGCCCGGACTTCGCCGTAACCAAGGGAACGCGACAGAAGATCTTCAATGGTATTGCGCAGACGCGTTTCGTTGCGGATGCGCATTTCATCGGCGGTCTGAGTCAGGAAGGTCGATGATTGCTCTTCGCCCTGACCACGTGCCAGAAGGCGACCGCGTTCATCAATGATCGAAACCTTGCTTGGGGTCAGTTGGGGCACCGCCGCTGCAACAAGATGCTGGATGGCAATGACCTGTTCGGGTTTCAATTCTCCGCCAGCCATTTTAACAGCGATGGATGCGCTTGCTTCCTGTGTTTCACGCGAGAACATTTGACGTTTGGGCAGCACAAGATGAACGCGCGCCTGCTGCACGGACTGTATGGCCGTGATGGTACGTGCCAGCTCGCCCTCAAGGGCGCGGACATGGTTGATGTTCTGCTCAAAGCTGGTCGCGCCAAGGCCGCTGCCACTGTCGAAAACTTCATAACCGACGGAGCCGCCGGTTGGCAGGCCGCTTTCGGCCATCGACAGGCGCATGCGGTTGACCTGATCGGCGGGGACCAGAATTTCGGTGCCGTTATTCAGAAGCTGATAGGAAACCTGCTGTTCCTCAAGCCGGTTGACGATCTG
>CBIHMD010000343.1:0-3889 GCA_966210655.1 uncultured Thalassospira sp. | reverse complement strand
AAAACGGCCATGACTGGTTTGTCCATTTTGGCAAGGCGGGAACCGACATCCTGATTGCGCCGATCCCACCCTCTTTCACGCCTCCCGATCATCGGCCTGACTTTGATGATCGCCCGATTGATCTTCTGTGGTGCGGGCGACCGACACGCTCTAAGGGCTTTGATACCTTCCTTGAAATCGCAAGCCAGCTTCATCGCAATGGGACTGCCAAAAACATCCTGATCGTCGGAGCGAACCATCACAATGATATTACGGGCCGGTTGACCCGCATGGGGTTAAGCGCGGTTACCAAACTTGTGGAAAACGTCACGCCCTCGAAACTTCCGGCTCTTTACCAGCAGACCAAGCTCTGCCTCCTGCCCAGCCGCAATGATGCCTATGGCGTCACCGTGATCGAGGCGATTGCATGTGGCTCGGTCGCAATGGCGAGCAATCAGGTCGGCTGCGCCCGTGATGTTCTGGGATCGCCTGAAATCCTGGCTTGCAACATCCTGTCCGCGTGGATTGATGCGGCCACCAGACTGCTTCGCGATCAGGCAGCATGGCAGGAAACGCAAACCGCGCAGCATTCGCGCATCACCCGCAACAATCCCGCCCATCACGCCGAAACACTCTGGCAGGCCTGCCTTAGGGCGACGAACCGGACGGAGGCCGCCTGATGCATCAACACCTTTCCAAGGCCAATGCCCCCATCTGGATGATCGGTCGCAATGACCAGTTCCGCATTCTCGCAGCCCATCTGGCACACCATAACCGGCTGATCCGCTGGGACAGTTTCTGGCGTCATGACGGCAATGGCCTGATCACGCCGCCGGCAAGTCGTGTCGATCCGACCCTCGCCAATATTCCAGGCCGCCATCTCCTGCCCGACCTTCTGGGCAGGGCCGCCCAAAAACTGCGCCTGCCTGCGCGCAATCTTTATTCCGATCTACCGCTATCATGGCTGGCACGTACCCATATGCCCGATGCCCGCATTCTGCACGGACAGGGCAACTACAGCCTGCCCGCCATGCAAGCTGCCCGCGCACATGACATGGTCATCATTTCGGATGTCACCGGCCAGCTTGCCCCCATCCGCCACCGCCAGCTTGTCGATGAATATCGCGATCACGGTTTGCGTTATCGCGAAATATCGAACTTCCTTGCCCGCCGCCGGATCGCCGAAGCCCGCTTTGCCGATGGTGTTTTCGCCCCGTCGGATACGGTCGCTGCCGGGCTTGAGGAATGCGGCATCGATCCCGCCCGCATTCATCTGGTGCCCTTTGCCTCCGGCCTGTGCACGCAGCTTTTAAACTGCAAACGCCCAATGCAAAGGCGCAGCTCCATCCGTCTGCTTTATGTCGGCAATATCGCGATTGCCAAGGGCATCCGGATATTGATCGAAGCCTTTCGAACCCTGCGCACCCGGCTTGGTCCGACCCTCACGCTGGACCTGATCGGCCCAGCCCAGCCTTGTGCCCTTGCCTATCCTGCCAAACTGCCACAGGGCTGCGTCTGGCACGGTCCACTCTCGCAAACAGAGCTATCCCGTCATTTGACCGCCGCCGATATCTTTGTTTTTCCCAGCCTGTCGGAAGGCAGCAGCCTTGCCGTGCTCGAAGCCATGGCCGCCGGATGTGCCGTGATCGCAACCCCGGATGCCGGAAGCCCGATCAAGCATGACCAAACCGGCATCCTGATCCCGCCACGCAATAGCGAGGCGCTTGTCGATGCCATCCATGACCTTCAAGCAAATCCCATCAAACGCAAATCCCTTGGCAAAGCCGCCCGTCAGCAGATATCTGCCGACATCATGCAAGGCTATGGCAACCGGGTTGAGGCCGCCTATGACAGGGTGCTTGTTCGCCATGCATAGGCTGTATCCCCTCTGGCTTTTGATCGCCAATCTGGTTGCGCGCCTCGGCGGTATGGTCATTCTGCTTTTGATCGGCCATCATTTTGCTCCAGATCAGCTTGCCGGTTATTTCACCGCCCTTGCCACCATTGGGCTTGTCGTAACCATCGCGCAGGCCGGGTGTGGCCCGCTTCTGATCCGGCTCTATCAAACCCGCCAGATGAAGGTGGTACTCGCCATCTGCGCGCTGCGCGTGGCTTTGGCGCTTGCAGCAACCGCATTCGCCATCACCACCACCGATATCCCCATATCGCCGATCCTGCTGATGCCACTTGCCGCAGCCCTTGCCCCGGACTGGATCATCACCGGACACGGCCAGCTTTCTAGAATCGCCCTGATCGCCGTTTTTGGCCAGATCGCCGGGATCGTCACCGCCGTAATAGCCACTGCAACCGACAGCAATCTGGCCCTTTTTGCCGTTGCCCCCGCAATATCACTGGCAAGCCTCATCGCTGGCTCCCTCTTTGCCCTGCGTGAACAAGTCCCCCAGCAAACCGCTGTCAGCAAACTCACCCGCAACCATGCGATCAACCTGATCGGTTTCACCCTGCTTGCCGGGGCACTGCCCAATCTTGACTTCGTATTTCTCGGGCGAAACCTGCCCGATGCAGCGCACGACAATCTGATGTTGGCCCAACGCATTTTCCTGATCACTGCGGCCATCATCGCCAGCATTTCGGCAGCATTGTTTGCCAAACGACAGGCCGGGTTGCTCCGTGATATCTGGCTTATCACACCGCCGCTTGCCATGACTGCGATACTGCTGTTCATCCCCGAAACGCTTGTCCTGCTATTTTACGGCACAACCAATGCCGACCTCGTTACCTTGCTGCGCACAGGTGCCTTCTGGCCCGTACTTCTCGCCATGATCTCGCGTCAAACCCTGATCTCGCAGGAAACCGAGAACCGGCTGTTCCCCGGATGGCTGTGCCTTGCTTTATTGGTCTTCTCTGGCGCGGTTCTTCCGGCTTTTACCCATGAAGCCGACGCCGTGATCGTCATGCAGCTTCGCCTGACCCTGTGCCTAATTCTGATCGCGGCCTGCCACCGCAATCCCATTTTAGGGAGCAAACCGGCATGAAGAAATTGCAGGTCCAAATCATCAATGACCGCCTTATCACAGGTCAGTATGGCAATATCCGTTTCGGACCGTGGGGCTTTGAATGCTCTGACCGGCAGTCCTTCCTGACCCTGACCGACCAATGCCGCAATGCCCGCCAAATTGGCGATTATTGGCAGCTTTCCGAAGGCGACTGGGCACTTGATTACCACACCAGCCAAACAGATCCGAACACGCTGCACATCCGGGCGACACTCACCGCCCTTCGTGATGGGCTACTGCAGGATGCCGTTATCCGGCTGGTCTTTGACAAATCCGCCATTCAAACCGGCGAAATCGCCGGTCGCAAATATCGCCACACCGACAGTGACAGATACCACCTTTACCCCGTCCACACCGCCCAACTGACCGGGACCGATGGCACGGTCTTATCCGTCACCCTTGATCGTCACGCCGGGGCAGGCCGCTTTGCGCCTTATATGTACCTGCGCGATCAGGGCGATCACTGGATCATTCACGCCCGCCTGCTACCAGTTAATCCGGTTGATTACGTCTGGCTGCGTTGGGCCAACCGATTTTTCACCCTGTCCGCCCCGCATTGGTTTGCGCATCTGATCTGGAAATGTCCGGGTGGCAAAGCCGCTATCTGGCGCCTGCGCGAACGACTTGGCCGACACTGCCCCGAAATACAGGCTGTACCGCTTAACAACATTAAATCCGGTCAATCCCTGCTGCTGGAGGTCACATGTCGCTTCCCGTAAGCTCCGCCGATTTGGAAGAACGCTGCTTTCGCCTTGCACGTTTGATTGCCGATCAACTGGCCGATCAGGCGGAATTCGCCGGTCCCGAACCCGCGCGTCGTGCCGGCGGGGCTGCCCACCCGGATGCCCGAGGTGATCGCCGGCGGCTGCGGGTCGAAGGGGATGCCGTTCTTG
>CBIHMD010000342.1:0-3895 GCA_966210655.1 uncultured Thalassospira sp. | reverse complement strand
CATAAATGCCGACATGCTTAAGACGATTGCCGCCAAAGATGTCGCATCGGGCAGCGACGATGCCGATCAATTTAACGATGCGTTCCGCAACGTGCTGCAAACTTGCAAATCCTGCCATCAGCAGTTTCGTGCCGACTGAACATAACATTGCATATGAACAAAGGCCGCCTTTCGGGGCGGCCTTTGTTCATTGAAAACAGAAAAACCTAGCGGCCGATCATTGCAAAAAACTCGCGTCGCGTGATCGGGTCATCACGAAAGGCACCAAGCATCCGGCTGGTCACCATCGAAACACCGGTCTTGTGAACGCCGCGTGTACTCATGCATTGATGATTGGCATCAATCACGACAGCAACACCCAGCGGATCAAGTTCTTCCTGAATGGTGTTGGCGACCTGTGCCGTCATTTTTTCCTGAATTTGCAACCGCTTGGCATAAACTTCGACCACGCGGGCAAGCTTGGAAATGCCAACAACTCGGCGGCGCGGCAGATAAGCAACATGGGCGACACCGATGATCGGGACCATGTGGTGTTCGCAATAGGATTCGACCCGGATATCGCGCAGCACGACCATCTCGTCGTAACCGTCGGTTTCTTCGAAAGTCCGACGCAGAATGTCAGCCGGGTCCTGTTGATAACCTGCGAAAAATTCGCCGTAAGACCGCACGACACGGTCTGGCGTTCCGCGCAGACCTTCGCGGTCAGGATCGTCCCCCGCCCAACGAAGCAGGGTACGGACGGCTTCTTCTGCTTCTTCGCGCGATGGACGTTTAACGGCGCTGGTTTCGCTGCACATATGGTTTCCTCTTTATAACTCTGTCCTGTGGGTCATGTGCTCCCGACCCTGTATTCTGTTAATTCATTTAATTAACGGTGCGCTGGCTATGCGGACTGTCGAGCGAAAAGGCCGGAATTTCAATATCAAACCGGTTTCCATTCATATCAGTCATTTCATAGGTCCCGACCATAAAACCGCTTGGCGTCGCCAGTGGTGCGCCGCTTGTGTAATTGAAACTTTCGCCACTGGCCAGAACCGGCTGTTCGCCGACCACACCCGATCCACGCACTTCCTGTGTCGAACCACGGGAATCAGTAATGCGCCAGTAACGGTTTAAAAGCTGTACGGTTTTGGGCCCCTGATTTTCGATGACAACCCGGTACGCCCAGACATAGCGATGGCTGTCCGGGTCCGACTGTTCGTCAAGAAACACCGGTTGCACGGATACTTTGATGTCACGGGTTACGGATGAGTACATGCAAAACTCCAGGCCAATTCTTATTCCGGTCCTTCTGCCAAGGGCGTTGCGCTGTTTTAGCAATGCTTGGGCCATATTTAGACAGTCAATGCCCCGAGCGCCAGATGTCTGTCATTAAATTGCGATCCCGATCACATAAAGCATCGAAAAACAAAAGGCGGTCCGTGCAGATTACGGACCGCCTGATCAGGGCGTTTAACGCATCTGCGATTTCTTATACGCGCAACGCTACGCTCAGATCTTCTTTCAGATCATCAATATCCTCTAACCCGACGGAGAGGCGCAGCATGCCTTCGGTAATCCCCATCGTGATCTTGTCTTCAGCCGGAACACGCTGATGGGTCGTGGTCCAAGGATGGGTCGCAAGACTTTTGGCATCACCAAGATTGTTCGAGATATCAATAAGCTGCAGATTATCAAGTAACGAGAAGGCAGCAGATTTACCACCGGCAAGCTCGATCGCAATCAATCCACCACCACGACCAGACATCTGTTTCATGGCCAATTCGTGCTGAGGATGACTTTCGAGCCCCGGATAGATAACGCGTGATACCTGCGGCTGTTCCGAAAGAAACTCCGCAAGTGCCGTTGCATTTCGGATATGCTGATCGACACGCAGACCAAGTGTCTCGAGCCCTTTCAGGAGAACCCAGGCATTAAACGGGCTCATGCTGGGGCCGGTGTGACGCAAGAAAGTGGTCAGATGGTTGTCGTGCCATTCCTTGTCATTAAACAGGATCGCACCACCAAGACAGCGCCCCTGACCATCGATATGCTTGGTCGCAGAATAAACAACAATGTCCGCGCCCAGTTCCATCGGCTTTTGCAAAATCGGGGTGGCAAAGACGTTATCGACAACCACCTTCGCACCGGCCTTATGCGCTAGATCGGCAACAAAAGCGATATCGATGACTTCAAGGGTCGGGTTAGACGGGGTTTCGATGAAGACAGCATCAGCCGGTCTGGACAGCGCCTTTTCCCATGCCGCATGATCGGTACCGTCAACCAGTTCGGTTTCAACCCCAAAACGCGGCAAAAGGGTTGTCAGGATAAATTCGCACGAGCCGAACAGGGCTCGCGAACCGACAACACGCCCACCGGCTTTGGTACAGGCAATCAAGGCATTCCAAACCGCCGACATACCCGATGCTGTCGCCCGGCAATGAGCCGCACCTTCAAGCAGCGCCAGACGTTCTTCGAACATCGCAACGGTCGGATTGGCAAAGCGGGAATAAACAAAGCGTTCCGGGCCGGTGCCGTCAAAGGATGCTTCGGCCTCGGCGGCTGTATCATAGACATAGCCGGAATTCATAAAGATGGCTTCGGAGGTTTCGTTAAACCCGCTGCGTGCCGTACCGCCCCGAACAGAACGGGTGGCGGCCCGCCATTTATCAGAAGCCTTTTTATCGGTCGTCATCGTATCGCTCCTATATGCCCGGTCATATTGGTACTAGCCGGACACAAAAAAACCCTGACCGGCACGATGGGTCAGGGCCGAAGCCACGGTTACCCTCTTTAGCGATTTTTTACGTGGCCGCAAGCCGGTCGACAAATCCCACGATGGGCGTGACGATACGACCTGCTTTCCCCAACGTCAAGCACCTCGCATTCGCTTGATTTGACCAGATACCGTTTCGGCTCCCCATGCATATGCTCTCCGAACCTTCACGCAATGGTGAAAGCAGTTCATAAGCATTCGGCGTTTTTTCCCTCTAATGTTCGCCCAAGACATGCAATCCTTTGGAACGGCTTCGTTCAGGAATGCCGTTAAGGCTGTAAAATCAATGACCAAGACGCAAACAATGACGGCAAACCACCATCCCCACGATCACCCCGGCCCCGGTCAGACAAAGACTACCGGTGCTTCTTTATGGCGCAAATTACTGCCGGTTTCGGTCCTGATTGCCGGACTGGCATTGGCGTGGGCAAGTGGAACTGTCGATTACTTTTCGTTCGATACCCTGCGCGAGAATCGCGATATCCTTCAGACTTTCGTCGCCGGTAATCCGGTTTCAAGCATTGCCGTCTTCATGCTGACATACGTAATCGCTGTTGCCCTGTCGCTTCCGGTCGGATCGCTTTTGACCATTGTTGGCGGCTTCCTGTTTGGTGCATGGCTTGGCACGACCTATGTCGTCATTGCCGCCACCATCGGTGCAACGGTAGTTTATCTGGCGGCACGTTACGCATTTTATGATTTGATGCATGCGAAGGCGGGAAACACGATCCGCAGGATGGAAGCCGGTTTTGCCGAAAACGCCTTCAGCTACCTGATGGTCTTGCGTCTTGTGCCGCTGTTTCCGTTCTGGCTGGTCAATCTCGTTCCGGCTTTGCTGGGCGTGAAGTTTCGTTCCTTCGTGCTGGGAACTGCGATTGGCATTATTCCGGGAACATTTGTTTATGTTTCCATCGGGGATGGCCTGGGTGCCCTGTTTGATCAGGGAAAGACCCCCGATCTTGGCATTATTTTTGAACCCAGGATTCTGACCCCGATCATCGGCCTTGCCATTCTGGCACTGGTTCCGGTGATCTATAAGAAATTCCGTAACCGCGATGGCGGGGCCAGCACCTGATGAATGATGTGATCAAAACCGACATCTGTGTAATCGGCGCCGGATCCGGCGGGTTGTCGGTCGCG
>CBIHMD010000341.1:0-3898 GCA_966210655.1 uncultured Thalassospira sp. | reverse complement strand
TATCCGCGTTCATCCCGCCGACAGTTCGGCATTCTGTTTTCAATCCACATACAGGACATAGCCCCGTCCACGCATTGTCTGCAAGTATCTTGGTTGTTTCGGGTCTTCCTCGAACTTGCGGCGCAGCCGGGTCACTTGCACATCGATACTGCGCGATGCGCCGGGGTCTACGGCATTCCCGCCCATCATCTGATGAAGTTCTTCACGCGTTGCCGCCTGCCCGCGACGTTGCACAAGGGCCGCCAGAAGCGCCTGTTCGGCACTGGTCAGATAGATATGCTCGTCACCACGCTGCAAGATCATCTTGACGATGTCGAATGTAAAATCGCCAAACTGCGCAACCGTTGCCGATGTGCCGGTTTCATCCGCATCCGGTTCGGGTGCCTCTGAATAACGCCGCAGGATTGCCTCGATCCGAAGAACCAGCTCGCGCGGCTCGAACGGCTTGGCAAGGTAGTCATCCACTCCTGCCTCAAGCCCGGCTATCCGGTCTTCGGTTTCCGCCAAGGCCGTCAAAAGCAGTATTGGTACTTTGGAGCCCTCATCACGCAAACTGCGCGCAAGATCGACACCCTTTTCTCCGGGCATCAGTACATCAAGCACCAGAAGATCAAATTGCAAACCGGCAAGGCTGGATCGTGCTTCGGCAGCATTTCTTGCGGCAGAAACGACAAAGCCGTTCTCGCCAAGATAACGGGTCAGCAAGTCGCGCAGACGATCATCGTCGTCGACCACAAGAATATGCGGCTGATCCTGACTGGCCATATGCCCTGCTCCTGAAATCCGAACATTTGAAACGTTTTATCCTATGCGAGTTAGGCAAAAAAGTGTTTCAAAATCCTATCGATAGAAAGCTGACGGATCAGGCCATCACCCTGATCCGGTTGGAGTATTGATACAGAACGGTGAAACCAGCACGCTGTTAACTGGCCCGGCGGCGCATACCGGGTGGGCTGTCGTCGGTAAAACGGGCCCGGTCGGGTTCTTCGAGCATGCCCAGCATCACCTTGCGAAACCCTTCAACCGCCTCGGCCCCGGCTTCGCGATAGGCTGCCGCGATCAGGCTGCGCTGATTTTCCGTCAGTTCACGTTCAAGCGCCTCGCCCTTTTCCGTCAGTGTCAAAAGGCGCTGACGGCGATCCTGTACGCCGGTTTTCTGATCGATGAAGCCTTCACGCACCAGTTGCCCCAATACACGCGACAACGATTGCTTGGTAATTTTAAGAATCGACAGAAGCTCGCTTACCGTAATGCCAGGGTTGCGGCTTACGAAATAAATGACCCGGTGATGGGCGCGACCGAAATTATATTGCTCTAAGATTTGATCTGCCACTGCCGTGAAATCACGATAGGCATAGAACAGCAGTTCAATACCTTGCCTAAGCTCTTCTTCCCGCAGAAAAAGCGGGTTTACCTTGCGTGTTGAGATATCAGCCATGCTTTTCCGTTATGTCAGTTATATTGACATATTAATCGATGAATGTTACTCCGGCCAGACAATTAAGGACATAAAGTTACGTCCAAGTGCCCTTTTGAATTGGAATCTGGCAAATGATCACTCCGACCTTCGACAACCGTGATGGTTTTATCTGGTATAATGGCGAACTTAAACCCTGGCGTGAAAGCACCCTCCATGTGCTGAGCCATGCGGTCCATTATGGCAGCGCCGTCTTCGAAGGGGAACGGGCTTATAACGGTAAAGTGTTCAAACTTGCCGAACATGGCCAGCGTCTGATCAAATCGGGCGAGCTTCTTGATATGAAAGTGCCCTATGGCGCGGCCGAACTTGATGATGCGGTCATTGAAACGCTTGCCGCCAACAATATCACCGATGGCTATATCCGTCGTATTGCATGGCGCGGCAGTGAAATGATGGGCGTTTCAGCCCAAAGCACGCGCATCAATGTCGCGATTGCCACCTGGGAATGGCCAAGCTATTTCAAACCGGAAGAACGCCTAAAAGGCATTCGTCTGGCGCTGTCGAAATGGGCGCGTCCGGCCCCGAATACCGCGCCGACTTCGGCCAAGGCTGCCGGTCTTTACATGATCTGCACCCTGTCGAAACACGAAGCGGAACGCAACGGTTTTGCTGATGCGCTGATGCTTGATTACCGTGGTCAGATCGCCGAAGCCACCGGGGCGAACGTGTTCTTTGTCAAGGATGGCAAAATCCATACACCGACCCCGGATTGCTTCCTGGATGGCATCACGCGCCGCACCGTAATCGGGCTTGCCAAAGCACGCGGTTTCGAAGTGATCGAGCGCGCGATCATGCCCGAAGAAATGGCGGAATTCGAGGAGTGCTTCCTGACCGGAACGGCTGCAGAGGTCACCCCGGTGGCCTCCATCGCCGATTACACCTTCACCCCGGCGCATGTTTGCAAGACGCTGATGGAAGACTATATGGCTCTGGTACGCGGTGAGAAAAACGCGGTTGCCGCTGAGTAGTAAAATTCAATAATCGACCAGATTATTCACTTTTAATGAAAAATAGCCCGGCACCCGTTTGCCGGGCTATTTTTTGATTTCAGGACAAAATGCATCATGACGGCACGATTTTCACAAAAGTCTGATGATATACAAAACACCGATCATACCCTGCTCTATCAAACCCATTCCCCGTTTGCGCGCAAGGCATTGGTCTTTGCGCTCGAATGCGGATTGGGCGACCGGATCGAGGTCATCCATCAGGAAACCAGCCCGACCAATCGCAATGACCGGGTGTTTGGCGCCAATCCACTTGGCAAGGTGCCGGTTCTGATCCTGCCTGATGGCATGGCATTGTTTGATTCGGATGTGATCTGCGAGTATCTCGACAGCCTGCACGCGGGCCGGAAACTAATCCCGGCCAGGGGAATGGAACGCTGGCAAGCCCTGCGGTTGCAGGCATTGGCGCAGGGTATGTGCGATGCCGGGGTTCTGTATCGTTGGGAAACCAATCGTCGCCCGGAAAATCTGCGCTACCCGCCACTGGCCGAGGGGCAGAAAACCAAACTGATCGAAGCCTTCGATTATCTGGAAAACGAACTTGATCCCAAAGCACCGATCAATGGCGGCCATATCGCGCTGGCGACCGGGCTTGACTGGATCGCATTTCGCGAACTGGCCGATTTCAGAACCGGCCGCCCGATACTAAGCCAATGGTATGAGGATTTCTGCGCCCGGCCATCGATGGTGCAAACCGTCTTCAGCGGCCAGACTCACGACTAGTCCGACATCTGAAATCCAATGCACAGGCAAAAGGGCCACCAGAGAGTCGGGTGGCCCTTCTCATTCCTCATACAATTTATTTACGGCCAGTTTGCTTCGGGCGGCAGCGACATCAGGATCGCCTCGGTATTGCCACCGGTCATCAGGCCAAAGCGCGTGCCGCGATCATGGAGCAGGTTAAATTCGACATAGCGCCCGCGTTTGATCAACTGGGCGCGGCGTTCATCGTCGGTCCATGACTTGTTGTAATGGCGTTTGACCAGTTCGGGATAGATATCTCGAAAGGCACGGCCAACATCCTGCGTGAAGGCAAAATCCGCATCCCAGTCGGCATCAAGATAATCATAGAAAATCCCGCCAACCCCGCGCGGTTCGTTGCGGTGCGGCAGGAAGAAATACTCATCGCACCATTTTTTGAAGCGGTCGTAATAATCATCGCCATGCGCATCACAGGCGGCCTTTAAGGCACCGTGAAAATCGGCCGTGTCAGCATCCTCGGGGAAAACCGGGGTGAGGTCGGCCCCACCGCCGAACCATGCCTTGGTGGTCACGATATGGCGGGTATTCATATGAACCACCGGGACATGCGGCGAACAGGGATGGGCGACCAGTGAAATGCCTGCGGCCCAGAAGTTGGGATTTTCGGCTGCACCAGGGATTTCGGCGCGGAATTTTTCGGAAAATTCGC
>CBIHMD010000340.1:0-3902 GCA_966210655.1 uncultured Thalassospira sp. | reverse complement strand
GGTAATGCACGCCGTTAAGGCCGCGATCACGGATTTGCCGCTGCTTTTGTTGAACGCAACACCATAAACATCACTCAGTTCCGCCAGCATTTTAAGCTGCACGGCAACCGTGGCCGCAGAATCGACAACAGGGATCGGAACAAAACCGGTCGTGGCCGCCCAAAGGGTATTGCGTTGCACAACACCACTTGCAAGACGGTGCTGTTTGCGCCGTTTCAGCACTTCAAGCGTTTCAGCCCCCATAACGTCCCCCGGTTTATTGTCCCGCGGCAAATCATAATCGCTAACTATCGGCACTGCAAACCGAATCAAGGTTTTATACAGCCTTGACCCAACCCCCGATGCAACCGACCATATGGTTTGTGAAAGCGGGTTTCTGAGGATATAACCGGCTTAACAGGACTGTGTTTTGAAAATATTTTGAAAATATATGTCGCCGGAGACACGTTTTGAAGCTGTCTACCAAGATCGGGCTGGCCCTTTTCCTTGTGCTTGCAAGCGCATTAAGCATGACCACGGTCCTGAACTATCTGCGATTCGACCAGACCCTTCACACCCTTCTGGCCCAGCGCATGACCGTGATCCTCAATGAAACCAGCCAGGATATCCTTGCCGGTATCGATCTCGGTCTGCGGCTGGAAAACATGGAAAACCTGTCATCAATTCTGAACCGGCGCCTGCTCATGGCCGACGAAATCCGCAATGTCGCTGTTCTTGACTGCGAAGGTATCCCGATCAGCGAGTCTGCAAAATCCCCTGACGACCGGATCGGACAAACAACTCCAATCGCCCGAAACGGACAGGATCACTGGATCGATTTCACACCGGGCATCGCAACCGCCAGACAGGTCCTTCGCGACAGCCTTGGCCAATGCACAGGCCAGGTCGTCATCACCGCAAGTGCGCAAGCATCCGAAGCCAAACTTGCCAATGCCTTCTCCGAAATGTGGAAATCGGCGGCCTTGGGCATGGGCATGATTGTTCCCATCCTTGGCGTTCTGTTCATCCTGATGCGCCGCCGCCATCGCGTTTTCGAAGAACTGCACGAAGATCTGGCGCGCGCGGTTGCAGGCAAGGCCCCCAATATCCGCCCCCATGATGGCGACGTCCTGACCCAAAGCGAAATCGAACTGATTTCCTTGTACCGCGAAATCCGCGATCAGTTGCCCCATGAAACAAAAAAGGGCGGCACCAAACGCCTATCGGAAACCCCGGCGGAGCCCCTGAAATGACCCTCTCTGCCAATCCCGATACCAAACCTGACACTCCGACATCCCCTCATGGCGGCAACATCCGAAGCCGCCTGTTCCCCAAGGGCACGATCTGGATTCTGCTGCTATTCAGCACAATCTCGCTTTGTATTGCACTGGTCGGGATTTCATGGCGGGCCGCCGAACTGGCGCGAGCCGATCTGCAAACCGAAATCCGCGAAAAGGCCGGGATCGAAGCCCGGGTTCTTGGCGAAAAAATCGAAAATGCCCTTCGGCTCGGCATTCCGCTGCGCGAAATTGTCGGTTTTGAAACCGTGGTCTATCAGCTTCGCAATGGCGATCCCGATCTGGTTTTTGCCGCCATCACCGAAAAGGGCGGCGAAATACTGCACGCGGGCGGCCTGCCATCGGATGGAATCGCCACCGCCCTAAAGGCTGCGTCTGGCAACGATACCGCCTATATCGTCACCCGTCTGGACCTGCCCCGCGCCGAGGGGCAGGACGGACAGGACGATATCGAAGTCGTCCTTGGCCATGCCCGTGCGGCCCTGATGCGCCCGGTGACGGATAATCTTTATGACATTGCGATCATTTTCATCATTACGCTCGCCCTGTCATTTGAACTGATGTTGCTGGTGTTAACCGTCAATGTCGCCCTGCCAGTAAGGGTGGCGCGCAAGGTTCTGGACAATGTGCGCGACCGCAAATTCACCCTGCTGCATGGCCAAAGCACCCATGACGAAATCGGCCAGTTCATGGAACGCATCAATTCCCTGATCAACACCACCGCCCAAAAGGTCGGAACCCATCCCCAGCGCGAACGCGAGGTAAAGCTGATCGGTGTTCGCATGCTGGCCTTCATGTTCGTCCTTGCCGAAGAACTGGCCCGGCCAATCATGCCCGCCTTCTTTAGCCAGGTCACATCCCACAGCATCGACGGGCAGCTTGGTGCCGGCGTCGTCATGGCGGTTCATCTTCTGATGGTTCCCCTGTCCATGCCGATCTGTAGCCTGTTTCAGGAACAGGTCGGGTCACTTCGCATGTATCTGTGCGGCGCGTTTCTGGCGACACTGGGCCTGATCGGCACCGCCTTTGCCGTTGGCATTTGGGATCTTGTCCTGTGGCGGGCATTGTCGGGAATAGGTTACGCCTCCACCTTTGTCGCCTGTCAATCCTATGTCCTTGACGCCACGAATGACAGCAACCGCACACAGGGGACTGCCATGATGGTCAGCGGCATCATGCTGGCCGATATCTGCGGCCCGGCGATCGGCGGGATTGTTGCGGGTCATTTCGGCCCGGACATGACCTTTATCGCCGGTGCGACCATCGCGTTTCTCGCCGTCCTCCTGGCCTTCTTCCTGATGGATAATATGGTGCGCGGCAAAACCCCGCCACCGATCCCGACCAAGGCCGCACTTCGCGCCATGCTCGGCAATCGTCGTTTGCAGGTTCTGATCCTGTTTGCCGCCATTCCCGCCAAACTGATCCTCAGCGGTTTTTTATATTACCTGACCCCGATGATCTTGCTGCAATCGGGTGCAACCACGGCTGAAACCGGGCGGGTGATCATGCTTTACGGGCTGGTCGCGATCCTGACCGGCTGGGCCGCGGCAAAATGGACCGACAAGAACCAGAACGAAACCCGCGCGGTCGGCATTGGCGGCGGGTTGACTGCTGCCGGGTTGCTGCTGGCGGGCTGGCTTCCGGAATATGCCCTGTTTGCGGTTGCCGTCGCCCTGCTCGGTCTGGCGCAGGCGACCTCAATCCCCGCACAGCTTTCCGCCAGCCTGAAACTCAGCAAGGATTTCACCAAGGATCACGGCACCGGCCCGGTTCTTGCCGTCCTGCGTCTGGCCGAACGGCTGGGCGGGGCTGCGGGTCCGTTGCTTGCCGCCGGTCTGACCCTTCTGGTCGGAACAACGCACGCGGTTCTGATCTTCGGGGCCTTTGCCGCTGTTTCGGTTCTGTGCTTTGAACTTCTGATCGGCCATGTGCCCGCAGAACAGAAAAACGAGGGAGGAACGAAATGACCTTTTTCCTTCCAACCGTCTTTCGTCTGATAGGTGTTCTTGCGGCCATCGCCGTCACAATCTTTGCTCCGGCGGCATATGCACAATCGCAACAGGATCCGCTTAAAATCGCCATGATCCTGTGGCGGGGCGAAACCAATGTCGAACAGGGATTTCGCGCCTATTTCGATGAAAACAACATTTCCGTCGACCTGACCATTTATGACACTGCGCGCGATCTGTCGCGCGTGCCTGCCATCATTGATCAGATCCGCAAAGCCCCGCCCGATCTGGTTTACACATGGGGCACCGGGATCACATCGGCCGTGGTCGGTAAATATGATGCCGTCGATCCGGCACAAAACATCATCGATCTTCCGGTAGTTTATGTAATGGTTTCATCGCCATGGAAAACCGGCATCGCCGCCCCTGCGGGCCAAAGCCGCCCAAATGTCACCGGGGCCGCCCACATCGCCCCGCTTGCCGCCCAGATCAATGCCATCCGCGCCTATCGCCCGATGGACAAACTTGGCGTGGTTTATAACAGCCGCGAAGACAATTCCGTTTCCAACGTCGCCGATCTGACCGAACTGGGCCGCGAAATGGGGTTCGAAGTCCTCGCTGCCCCGCTTGGCACCGACGGCGAACCATCCCCCGATGACATCGCCCCTGCCGTCGC
>CBIHMD010000339.1:0-3907 GCA_966210655.1 uncultured Thalassospira sp. | reverse complement strand
ATGCATGATCGCTGAAAAGCCGGAAGACAAATCCTCCGGTGGCGCGCCTGACATGGGCGGCATGGGCGGCATGGGCGGCATGGGCGGTATGGGCTTCTAAGCCTTTTACCACCAACCGACCTTCTCGCTACGGAAAGGGCCTCGCAATGCGAGGCCCTTTTTGTTTCGGTGTCGATTGAGATAAAAATCCCCGCAGCCAGATGAGATGCGGGGATTTTCCAGATTAACCGAACAGTTTTTTAAACGTTCTTGGCTGACAGCGCAGATACTGATTGGCAGCCTTGACCTCGGCACCAAGTGCTGCGGCAGCATGCCATGGCCAGCGCGGGTCATAGAGTATGCCGCGCGCAAGCGCTATGGCATCGGCCTGACCGGTGAAGACGATGGCTTCTGCCTGTTCTGGCTCCGTGATCAGGCCAACCGCGATGGTTGTCATGCCGGTTTCCGATTTGATCCGGTCGGCAAAGGGAACCTGATAGTTCGGGCCAAGCGGGATTTTCTGATCGATGTGAAGGCCGCCGGATGACACATCGATAAAATCGCAACCGCGTTCCTTGAGAATACGCGCCAGTTCCACGCTTTGATCGATATCCCAGCCACCATCGACCCAGTCGGAGGCCGAAATACGAATGCCAACCGGTTTGGCCGGATCAAAGGTAGCTCGTACCGCGTCATAGACTTCCAGAACAATTCTCATACGATTTGCAAGCGAGCCTCCGTAATCGTCCTGGCGTTTGTTGGAGTGCGGTGACAGGAACTGATGCAGCAGATAGCCATGTGCGGCATGGATTTCGATGGCGTCAATGCCAAGGCGATCTGCACGCCTTGCCGCGTCGACAAAGCCCTGAACGATTTCGCGGATGCGCGATGTGCCAAGGGCTTCGGGTTCCGGATCGCCGGCTCGGAAGGGGATTGCTGAGGGGGCAACAATCTGCCAGCCGTTTTTCTGGTCGGGGGCGATTGCGCCGCCTCCATCCCACGGCTTTTCGCAGGATGCCTTGCGTCCGGCATGAGCGAGCTGGACGGCAATCGGTATATCCGAATGACTGCGAACCGCGGCGAGAGTTTTGGCCATCGCGGCTTCGGTTTTGTCGTCCCACAATCCGACATCGCCATAGGTAATCCGGCCTTCGGGTTCAATTGCGGTAGCCTCGATAATCAGAAGTCCCGCACCCGATTGAGCGAGATTGCCAAGATGCATGTCGTGCCATGCGGTGGCTTTGCCGTTATCGGCCGAATATTGGCACATGGGGGCGATAATAATGCGGTTATCAAGTTCAAGCTTGCCCAGCGAAAGGGGCGTGAAAAGCTGGCTCATGAAACTTCCTGTATCTGTGAAGGGCAGGGTTTACCTGCGAACAATGAAAAGAAGCTAGTTCGAATCAGGTGCTTGCGCCATAGGTGCTTCGGGGGTGCTTTGGTTTTTTCCATCTTGTGGAATGCCTGCGCGAGGGGGCCGAATAAATTTTCCAAAAAAATGCATGCCACCACTTGCGGAAAAATCACCCTGATCTATTTGTTGAATTGAAGGGCCATGGTGGCCTTGTACGCGTCAGGGTTGCAGCATGACTGGACCTGCGGCGCAAGAACTACCTGTCTGTTTAGGAGGGTAATTATGACTGGTCTTCAGACTGTTAATGGTACTGCTCGTCGTTTGGCTTCGCGTCCGGTATATGGTGATCCACTTGGTGTTTTCGGACGTGATTTTGATCGTATGATCGGCTCGATCTTTGGTCGTAACGGGCTTGCGAATTCTGTCGATGCAAGTGGCGACGAAGTGACGCAAAAGCTTCTGACCCCGCGTATCGACGTCCACGAAACCGACGACAATATCGAACTTTCCGCCGAACTTCCGGGCGTTGAACAGGACGATGTTGATGTGTCGGTACTTGAAGGTGTCCTGACGATTACGGGCGAAAAGAAATCAACCCGTGAAAGCAATGACGGTGTGCGTGTTATTGAACGCACCTATGGCAGCTTCAAACGTTTATTCCGTCTGCCCGACACTGTCGATGCAGACAAGATTGCGGCATCGTTCAAGAACGGTGTCCTGACGCTCACTCTCCCTAAAGTAGCGGAAGTGAAGCCGGAACCGCGCAAGATCGCGATTTCGGGCTAAGTTTTGCCTCAACCTTGATGAAGCACCTGAACGGGCGGAGAAATCCGCCCGTCTTTTTTTGCTTACGGCCATACGGCGATGATTAGCGAGCCGTACAGCAATCCATCGACATTTCAAACACGCCGGTTTTATCGAAGGTTTCAAGGGCCGTATGCCAAGGGGCAAGGTCGATGCCCTGTTTGGTGATCCAGTCCGGATTGTAATAGGTATCGCGATAACGGTCACCGCCATCGCAAAGAAGGGTCACGACCGATCCGGTTTCGCCAGCCTTTTTCATCTGACTGATCAATGACAGGGTGGCGATCAGGTTGGTGCCGGTCGACCCGCCGCATCGACGGCCCATATGTTTTTCCAGATATTGCAGGGCGGCGAAGCTGCCGGCATCCGGTACGCGGATCATGTGATCGACGACGTTGGGGTTAAAGCTTGGTTCAACGCGCGGGCGACCGATGCCTTCGACACGCGAAGCCTTTTCCCCGGTGATGTCGCATTTACCGGTTTCATAGGCGTCATAGAAAACCGAGTTTTCCGGGTCCGCGACGCATAGTTCGCATCCCATGCCAAGAATTTGTCCGTATCGGATATAGCGACCAATGGTCGATGATGTCCCGCCTGTGCCTGCTCCCACCACGATCCAGCGCGGAACCGGATGGGGTTCGCGTTTAAGCTGGTCAAAGATGCTTTCGGCGATGTTGTTGTTGCCCCGCCAGTCGGTCGCGCGTTCGGCATAGGTGAACTGGTCCATATAATGGCCGCCCAGTTCTCGCGCGAGGTGCTGGGATTCGGCATAGATTTGACCGCTGTGATCGACCAGATGGCTTTCACCGCCATAAAAGGCGATTTGATCGATTTTTTGCTGCGACGTTGATTTCGGCATCACGGCAATAAACCGCAACCCCAGAAGCCGGGCAAAATAGGCTTCGGATACCGCCGTCGAGCCGCTTGATGCCTCGATGATCGGGGTGTCTTTGGATATCCAGCCATTGCAAAGGCCATACAGAAACAACGAGCGTGCCAAGCGATGCTTCAGGCTGCCCGATGGGTGGGTCGATTCATCTTTCAGGTACAAACCGATGCCGTCAAGGGATGGCAGATCAAGACGGATCAGATGGGTGTCGGCAGACCGGTTGAAGTCGGCTTCGATGATGTTGATGGCATCTGCCACCCATTGGCGGTCGTAGCTCATGAAAAGTCCTGCATTTCTGTTTGGCACTGGTGACGCGGATCGCTGAAGGGTTCTTCATGTAGGCGATTATTATACAGAAAACTACCGTAAATTTTACGAATAAGCTTGCTAACACTTTTTTCAAAGCTAACCTCTAGAATAGAGTTTCGCGATTCTTCCATTTTATCCGGGTGATCTGGTTACCATGGCTAAAAACGACGACGATCCTTTTGCCAAACGTCATGCTGCATCCGAAATCGGGGCGGCGTATGATGTGCCGGTACGTGTATCGACCGTGATCGGCAAAAGCCAGATTCAGGTTGCACAATTGATGCGCCTGACCCGCGGTGCGGTTCTTGAACTGGATCGCAAGGTGGGGGAGCCGGTTGATATTTATGTCAATAACCGGTTGGTTGCGCGTGGCGAACTGGTCGTGGTGGACGAAAACCTTGGTGTGACGATTACCGAAGTTGTAAAATCCGGCACTATTATCGAGACTCATCACTAGGCTATTCCCGGATAAATTCCGGAAGGTTACCGACCACCGGATTCACTCGAACCGGTGGTTTTTTATTTTTTCAAATCGCTTATTGGAACCTGAATACGCGTTCGCACGTTTCGGA
>CBIHMD010000338.1:0-3907 GCA_966210655.1 uncultured Thalassospira sp. | reverse complement strand
CAACTATCCCTACCCGGTTGTCGAAACCGCACCGGATGGCAAACCTGTTCTGGTCGTTCAGGCCTATGCCTATAGCCGCTATCTCGGCGCACTTGAGGTCACCTTTGATGATGACGGGGTGGCAAAGGCATGGTCGGGGGAACCGATCACCCTTGATAGCAATATCAAACCGGCCGATGACGTTCTGGCAAAAATCGCCGAAGTTAGCGGTTCGGTCGATGCCGTGCGTACCATCGAAGTCGGCAGCTTTACCACAGCGGCCGATGGATCGCGCGAAACCTGTCGCGCAATGGAATGCTCCATGGGCTCGCTGATTGCCGATGCGATGCTTTGGAAAGCTGGCGAAGGTTACCAGATCGCCATCCAGAATGGCGGCGGTGTCCGCGCCAGCATTGACGAAGGCACCGTAACAATGGGCGAAGTTCTTACGGTTCTGCCATTCCAGAATGCTCTGGCAACCTTCAAACTGTCAGGTGCCGATGTCATTGCATCGCTTGAACATGGCGTATCGATGGTATCCGAGGGCAAGGGCCAGTTCCCGCAGGTATCCGGCCTGAAATTCGATCTGGATCTTAACGCACCGGTCGGATCGCGCGTCTCAAACGTTATGGTCGACGAAGGCGGTATTTTCGTCCCGATTGATTCGGCGAAATCGTATGGTGTTGTGTCGAACGACTTCATGCGCAATGGCGGCGATGGCTATGCCTTGTTCCGTGATAACGCAACCGAGGTCTATGACTTCGGTCCGAACCTTGAACAGGCTGTTGCGGAATATATCGGCATGAATTCACCGATGACCCCGGCAACCCATGATCGCATCATGATGAAATAAGATCGAACCAGCCGTTTTAAACAAAGAGGGCGATGCACGATGAAGCCGTGCACCGCCCTTCTTGTTTTACTTGCCTTGAATTGGCAGCCCGGCTTATCACTTTGCGCCAGTCACCAACGACCCGTTTAATAAGAAACAGAGCATCACCGTGATCAACCCGGCCAGCAATATCCTTTGCCTTGGTGCAGCCCATTTTGACCGAACCCTGCAATGCACGGAAACATTCGTATCCGCGGCGTCAAACCCTGTGCGGACCTTGCATCACAAACCGGGGGGCGTCGGGCGCAATATCGCGGTTCACTTGCGTTTGCTGGGATGTAATGTCGGAATGTTGGGCGCAGTTGGCGAAGACGGCGACGGTGATCAAATCATTCAGTCCCTTTCTGAAATCGGTATCGATACCCGACAAATCCGCAGAATTTCCGGCGGTCACACGGCCGGTTATACCGCCATTCTTGACGAAACCGGTGAGCTCGCCCTTGGTCTGATTGATGCCGAAATCTATGACCGTCTGACATGCGACCTGCTGCGTGATCAGCTGGCAAATATTCAAAATTGGCCCTGGTGGCTGGTCGATGCCAATCTGCCAACCGAAACCCTGATCTGGCTGGCCGATCAGAAGCGGACATCGCGCTTTTGTGCTGCGACCGTATCCCCGTCCAAGTCGGCGCGCTTCAAACCTCTGCTAGGAAAACTGGATGTTCTGGTTACCAACCGGGCCGAAGCAAAAGTTCTGTCAGGTGTTGAAGTCAACGACATTGATGATGCGCTAAAGGCGATCAAAACCCTGCGCGATTATGGCATTCCTCATATTGTCATCACGCTGGGGGCTACCGGCGTCATATCTGCCGATGACCGCGAAATCGCGTTCTGGCGCCCGTTGCCGACACGGGTTGTTGATGTCAATGGTGCGGGTGATGCGTTTTATTCGGGCTTCCTGTCAGCTTTCAGCAAACCGGAAATCAGCTTTGACGCCGCGATTGGCACCGGCCTTGCGATGGCAAGCCTGACCGCCGAAACCGAAGGCACAACTGTCTGGAATGTTGATAACAAAACAGTTCAGGAACGCGCAGCAACTGCCTTTAAGAAAACAATTTAACCGGCCGCGTTTCCAACTGAATATTTCAGCCAGTTGCCAAGTTCCAGTAACCTGCGTTCATAGAGCAACGCATCATCATCAATACCGTATTGCCATGCAAGATCGCGCCGATCCGGGTCCTGATGCAACGCCATCCAGTTTGCCGCCATGGCTTCAAGAGCACCCTGATCGGCAAACAATCCGGCATTAATCAGGCGCTGCCCGTACCGCCGGAAAATGGCCGCAAGTTCCGCCAGCGTATATTCGGGATGGTATTGCACGCCCCAGAATTTCAGGCCGTCATTTTCCATCGCAAATGCCTGAATATGGCTGTGCTCGTTCCCGCCAAGGATTACAGCCCCCTTGGGCGGGACCGATACTTCGTCCATATGCACCGTCAGCACGGAAAAACAGGCCGATTTTCCGCGATACATCGGATGCACGACCCCTGCCCGATTCAGACGGATCATACGCCCTACACCGATCTCCCGCCCATTGGGCGATGCCCGAACTTCGCCGCCAAAGGCACGGGCAACAATCTGCATGCCCCAGCAACTGCCAAATACAGGCACACCGGATTCAACCGTCGCCCTGGCCAATGGCAACTGGTTTAAAACCGCGTCTTCATCGATATAGGCATTCAGCGCCGAACCGGTCCACGCAATCCCGTCAAAATCCGACAGTTTGACACCATCGGGAAGACAGTCCGGCCCGTCATCGGCAGGCCGGACAATCGTAACATCAAGTTCAGGATCAAGGCGTCGCAGGGCCGTTTCATATCCCTCGCCAGATAGCGAACCACCAAGGGAACGGTTTAATTCGTTCACCTCTCGGAGATTGCCATCGACAATCAGGATTTTTCTGACGTTTTCCATGATAACACCCTGATCCCGTTATTGTTTTGATTGTCGTTTCTTAGGCTTAGCCAAGCTCGCCGACACAGGCCCGTCGGAAGATTTCGGCATAATCGGCCACCGAAAGTTCAATCGGGTTGCCACCATCGGACGGATCGCCCTTGGCTTTGGTCGCGACTTCTTCGGCACGGTTTACATCAACGCCGATTTCCGCCAACGTATTGACAATCCCAAGACGCGTCCGGAACGCCAGAACCCATTCAAACAGGGTGTCAAAGCCCGGTGCGGCAAGGCCCAGCAAACGACAAATCGTTTCACAGTTGCCTTCAATCGCGCGGCGGTTGGCACGCATGACATACGGCAGAAGGATTGCGTTGGTCAGGCCATGGTGAGTGTCAAAAATCGCCCCGATTGGATGGGCCAAGGCATGAACACCGCCAAGTCCCTTCTGGAAGGCTGTCGCCCCCATTGATGCGGCCGAAAGCATATCGGCGCGTGCCTCGATATCCTTGCCATTGTCATAGGCACGCGGCAAGGCATCGGCAATCAGGCGCATGCCTTCAAGGGCAACACCATCCGCCATCGGATGATAACTCGGTGCGCAATGGGCCTCAAAACAATGAACAAACGCATCAACACCGGTTGCTGCCGTTACATGCGGCGGCAGGCCAATGGTCAGTTCCGGATCGGAAATCACGATGGCTGGCAACATCTTCGGGTGGAAGATGATTTTCTTCTCGTGCGTGTCTTCCTTGGTGATCACGCTGGCACGGCCCACCTCGGAACCAGTTCCCGACGTGGTCGGAACCGCAACAATCGGGGCGATACCAGCCGGATCAGCACGGGTCCACCAGTCACCGACATCCTCGAAATCCCACATCGGGCGGGTCTGCCCCGCCATCAGGGCAACGGCCTTGGCCGCATCAAGGCCCGAACCTCCGCCAAAGGCGATCACACCGTCATGACCGCCTGCACGATACACCGCCAGACCGTCTTCAACATTTTTGCCCGTCGGGTTGCCTTTCACACCGGCAAACAGTCCGGTCGGAAGCCCTGCGGCTTCGTTTGCAGCAATCGCATCACGCACCATCGGCAGGTCCTTAAGGCCCTCGTCGGTGATCAACAACGGCTTCTTCATGCCGG
>CBIHMD010000337.1:0-3915 GCA_966210655.1 uncultured Thalassospira sp. | reverse complement strand
CATTCGCGGCATAGATGATCCGTGGCAAAGCACATCGGGCCGAAAATGAAATTGCGATAAATGTCTTCTTTAAGCTGCCAGAATTTATCAAGCCGTTTGAGCGCCTCGTCATCAAGCTTTACCGCTGCTTCAAGCAACAGACGCGGATGGCAATGCACATAATTGGGATGGACATAGGTTTTGGTGCGGCTGATGCCTTCGAGTGTGTCGATATTGACCGGGCCCGACAGCAGGCTGGCATGCGGGTGGGTCGATTTTTTCGATAACAAGGCAATGACTTCGGCCGGATCAACGCCATGTTTGACCAGCAGATGATTGACCGACAGGTCAAGCTGCACTTCGCCGGTGATGATCTTTTCGGTCAGTTGATGATGGTTCAGGTTGAACCGCCGGGCAAATTCCGGCTCCAGCGTATGCGAAAACGGGCCATGGCCGATATCGTGTAAAAGGGCAGCAGCCCCCAGAAGATCGCGGTCGGCCTCCGACAGGCCCATCAGGCGGCAATATTGCTGCGACAGCAGGGCAACACCGATGGTGTGGTCATATCGGGAATGGCGGATATTGGCCGGGCGTCCATTGGGATGGAACAGGTAATCAATGGCACCAAGGAACGAAATTTCGCGCAACCGTTCAAACGCGTGTGACGCGATCAGCTTTTTATGCAGCGGGCGGTCAAAGGCCGACGCGATTTGCGAACGTTTGAAATGATAGTTGTATTGTGGCGCATCGCGAAACAGCAGTTCCCATTCTGCGATGTCATCGGCGCTGAAATTGGTGTCGAACAGATCGCGGATTTCCGGTCCCGTCGGTTTGGCTGCGACAGACTCCTTTTGGGGCGCGGCCGGTCTGGCTGCCACGCGCGGCGCAAAAAGGTCTAGCTGCGGTTTGGGACTCATTTTTGAAATGACGAGATCGTTATAGCTGTTGTTTCGACAATAGCGCAGACATAGCCCGATTTGGGGTATATGTCATCGCGGTTTTTCCTGCGATCACGGGCGTTCGACCGGGTATTGGGAAAACGTCGTGAAACAGTGGTAAAAGCCAGACGTTTTCACCATAATAATAGCTCATAAACACAAACGGTTAACAACACGTGACACGGCCTGCATCCGATCATCGACGGGGGAAAGAACCAATTGGTTCCCGCAAGGGGGAATCAAACAGGTTTGGTTTGTCCAGACTGTGGCAGTGGGGATGCTATGGCCTGACGTCGCTTTTCATCGCAGCCGACCTGCATGCACAGGAAAAGTTTCGTGTTGGCAATGCTGCTGATGCCGTACCCGATGCGGCGACGCAACCTGCTGGCACATCGATATTTGGCGGTCTCGCGGATCTGAGTGACCGTGACTGGCTTGTTGTTGGCCTGGCGGCGATTGGCGGGGCGGCAATCGCGGGGGGAATCGGATGGCGATTATCGTTGCGCATGCGCCGCCATCTTGAAGAGGCGGAAGACCACGAATCCGAACTTGCGGATTCAACCGAACAATTTACCCATCTGTTTTTTGCCGGGCCCGACCCGGTTTATTACTGGAGCCAGGCCGGCTTTGCCGAGGGTGCCAGCCCGTCACTTAAACGTGCGTTCCAGCATGGCAAGGATGGGCGTTTTCCCGATGTGCTTGACCAGTTGCGTGATGATGACGCGAGAGCACTCAAGGAGCGTGTCCGAAACCTGAAATCCACCCATGAGCGGTTTGAGCTTTGGGTGACTGCGGTTGATGAACGCAAGTTCCACGTTACCGGGGCAATGGCCCGCAAGGACCGCAATTCGCCGGTTCTGGCCCATGCGTTGTGGTTCCGCGATGAAACCCGCCATACCCGCGAACGCGAAAGCCAGTTTGGTGATTTTACAGCCCTTAAGCACGAGGTTAGCGGGCTACGGCTTTTGATCGACAGTCTGCCTTTCCCGGTGTGGCGGCGCGATGGCGATTTGCGCCTGATCGATTGCAATGCGGCCTATGCGGCGGCGGTGGAGCTTCCGACAGTCAGTGATGCGCTTGCCAAACAGGCGGAGCTTGGCACGGGCGTGATCCCCGATCACGGTAAATCGCTTGCAGCATCGGCATTGCGCAACAGCGAAACCATGACACGCGATTATCACATTGTGATCAAGGGCGACCGCAAGCTTCTGCGAATCACCGAATGTCCGTCACAAACGCCCGAAGACCTTGATGGTCTGATTGGCTTCGCGATTGATTGCACCGCAATCGAGGAACTGCAATCAGACCTGTCGCGCCATATTCGTGCCCATGCCGAAGTCCTGGAAAACCTTGGGACTGCGATTGCGATTTACGGCGGGGACAAGCGGCTTATTTTCTTTAACACCGCTTTCACCAAGCTTTGGGATATGGACGAGGACTGGCTATGGGCAGAGCCGTCGCTCGACGACGTTCTACGTCGGATGCGCGATGAACGAAAATTGCCTGAAGTCACCGACTTTACGCAGTTCCGCAATATCGAAAACCAGCGCTTTACCGATCTTCTGAAACCCGAAGAAGATCTGATGCATTTGCCAAACGGCATGACATTGCGCCGGTTCATTTCACCCCATCCGTTCGGCGGGCTGATGTTTGCCTACGAGGATGTGACCGACAAGCTGGTTCTGGAAAGCAGTTACAATACCCTGATCGCGGTTCAGCGCGAGACGCTTGAAAACCTGCATGAAGCGGTTGGCGTGATCAGCGGCGATGGAAGGCTGCGGCTTTATAACCACGGCTTTGCCGATGTCTGGGGGCTTGAAGACAGCTTCCTTTCGGGTGCGCCCCATATCAGTGAGGTTGTCGAGGAAGCGCGCGAATACTGGCATGATCGAGAAGATTGGGACAAATTCAAAAGCCGGATGGTCGCGCGCATCACCAATCATGAACCCATGAGCGGTCGTATCGAACGTGCCGATAACAGCATCATCGATTTTGCCATTGTACCGCTGCCCGATGGGGCGGTGATGATGTCCTATATCGATGTGACCGACACGATCCGGGTCGAACGGGCGCTTCGTGAACGCAACGAGGCCCTGCGTACCGCCGATCAGATGAAGTCGGACTTCATTTCGACTGTATCGCGCGAATTGACCCGGCCGCTTGACCATATCAATGGCGAGGCAGATCGTCTTATTCCGCATTTGCAGGGTAATGTCGCCCAGTCGGTTGAAACCATCCGGGCCGAGGCACAAAGCATGCTGGCGCTGGTCGATGACATGCGCGATCTGGCAACACTTGGATCAGGGCAGGTCGCACTTGAACTTGATACGGTCGATCCTAGACGGTTGTTGCGCTCACTCGAAGCCCTGACACGGGCGCGTCTGGCGGAACTTAACGTTTCACTGCGGCTTTATTGTTCGCGCAATATCGGCTGGATGATTGCCGATGAACGCCGTTTGAAGCAGGCATTGTTTATCCTTGTCACCAACGTACTTCGGACCGCGCCCGAGGGCAGCGAGGTTTCCGTCGTCGCGCGTCGCCGGGGCGAGGATATCGATATCAGCATTTCACTGTCGGACGAGGCACCGCAGCCGATGCTGTTTGAAGGATTGCGCGAGGGCGAATCGCCATCCGCGCGCCGGGCTCTTGGCATGGCGATGGTTCGTGCAGTGGTCGAAATCCACGGCGGCCGGGTCAGGGTCAGCCGGGATGGTCATGAGATTTCCTGTATCCTGCCCGCGGGCGAGGAAAGTGATCTGGAATAAAAAGGCGCCCGATCAGGCGCCTTTCGTTTGTTGGAATATTCCAACAACAATCATCAAACCTTGAACGGCACGTCCCTGCCCTGAATGAAGGCATCGATGTTATCAAGGGCTCTGAACCCCATGGCATTGCGGGTTTCAACTGTTGCCGATCCCAGATGGGGCAACAGGAACGTATTGGGCAGATCGCGATAGGCTGGCTCGATATTCGGCTCGCCGGCAAAGACATCCAACCC
>CBIHMD010000336.1:0-3924 GCA_966210655.1 uncultured Thalassospira sp. | reverse complement strand
CAATCAGGGCCAGGCCGTTTATTTCCGTCAACTCAACTCATAAGTCCCGGACAGTTTTTCCAATATGACCACCGATATTCAAACCGTCATCATCGGCGCCGGCGTTGTTGGCCTTGCCTGTGCGCGTGCCCTTGCCAAAACCGGCCGGGAAGTACTGATCATCGAGCGTCACGATGCAATCGGAACCGAAACCAGTGCTCGTAACAGCGAAGTCATTCATGCGGGCATCTACTATCCGAAAGACAGTCTGAAGGCGAAGTTCTGCGTTGCAGGGCGGGACATGCTGTATCGATACTGTGCAGAAAACGGCATTGATCACAAACGTACCGGCAAACTGATTGTTGCAACCCACGAGAATCAAATTCCGGCCTTGCGCGATATCGAGAAGCGGGCGCGCGAAAACGGGGTGAATGACCTTGTATGGCTGGACGGGGATGAAGCGACGAAGCGCGAACCGGCACTACATTGTGTGGCGGCACTCGAAAGCCCGTCGACCGGAATTGTTGATTCTCACCAATTGATGGTCACCCTGCTGGGCGAAGCCGAAGCAGGCGGGGCGACTTTGGCTCTTAATACCGATGTTGTGGCCGCGACATTCGAGAACGGCATTTTCACCATCGAAACACGTGATCGCGACGGTCAGGAAATGAGCCTGACATGCGCAGAACTTCTGATCGCAGGCGGCCTGCATAGTCAGACACTGGCGCATAATTTTACAGGCCTGCCAGAACCGAGCATTCCGCCACAGTACTATGCACGCGGATGCTATTTCACGCTTTCGGGTAAGGCTCCCTTCTCGACCCTGATTTATCCGGCCCCCGAACAGGCCGGGCTTGGCATTCATCTGACCCTTGATCTCGGCGGACAGGCGCGTTTTGGCCCGGACGTTACCTGGGTGGAAGAACCGAACTATGACGTGCCCGAAGAAAAACGCGCCGGATTTGCGGCTGCTATTCGCAAATATTATCCTGCATTGGACGAAAATGCCCTGCAAACCGGCTATGCTGGTGTGCGTCCGAAAATTCAGGCTCCGGGCGAAACCGCACGCGATTTTCTGATTTCTGATCGCGATAAACACGGCATTGATGGCTTGGTAATACTCTATGGCATTGAATCGCCGGGATTGACGGCATGCCTTGCAATAGCAGACCATGTCGAGGGCATCCTGTCACGGCAGCAGGTAAAGGCAAGGTCATAATGGCAGAAGCAGGCTGGCGAAAAGTGTGGCATCCGATCAAGGATGGTTGTTCCAAAGAACCCGAAAGATTATTGTTCGGCTCTCGGTGGAAATTCGTCCTTGCGACCTTTAGCGTCCTGTTTTCCAGTGCCATGCCGATTGCAAACAACGCCAGTGCCCAGCAGCTTGAACCTTTTGTACCTGCCCCGAATAGCCTAAGCGCACCCGGCAATCGAAATGAAGCTACCGGAACCGAAAAGCCGGATGTTCAGTTCGCCGATGAAATGCGCAATTTCGTCATCAAGCTCAGCCGATGGGCAAAATCCTATCGCAGTGACTTTTCAATCATTGCGTTAAATGGACTGGAGCTGACGGAATATCTCGAAACCACATTGTTTGCATCGCGCGGTACTGCCGAACCGGCGCGCAACTATTTGCGTGCGCTTGACGGTATCATGATCGAGGCACCGTTTTATGGTTACGACAATTATGGTGAACCCACCGACAGCGAGGAAACCAAATATATCCTTGGCTATCTGGAACGTCTGAAGTCGGCAGGGCTTGAATATTTTACGCTCGACTATACCGATAAGAGCGATGCACAACAGGCGGCGCGCCAAAAGCTAAGCGGTCTGGATGCCCTTTATTACGCAGCCCCACCGCCTGATAAGCAGCTTTCAACATTGGCAAAGGTGCCGCGTACGCCAATCGGTGCCAATCCGCATGTTATTGACAATATTCGCGATGCGAAGAATTACGGGATTGTTCTGGACAGCTCGCCCTATGGCACCAAAGAGGCCTTTATCAACGCGCTGATTGATACCAATTACGATGTATTGATCATTGACCCGTTCCATCGCGGCACAATCCCGCTAACTTACGAGGACATGAAACGGCTGCGCTACAAGAAGGTCGGCACGCCGCGCACCATTCTGGCCTATCTCAATATCGGAACGGCGGAAACCTATCGCTATTACTGGCAGAATAGCTGGCGCGCAGGCAGCCCGGATTTCATCGGAGAAGGCAACCTTGATGCGCGCTGGGGACAGGAACACCATGTCTATTACTGGTCACCAGCCTGGCAGAATATCCTGTTTGGCAGCGAGAACAGCTATCTCGGCGGCATCATGAAACTCGGATTTGATGGAGTTGTTCTGGGCGGATTGGGTGAATATAGCTGGTGGCTGGATTATTAATCCGCAGCTTCATCACAAATCCGGGATGTACCGTCTGACCATTTGACGGTGACAGAACAGATCGGGCACTCTTGCTTCATTGCAAAACAATGTGCTGCGGATTTGCAGCCCCCGGAGGCTTTGAATGTCTACGCCGATCATCCATTATTTCTTTGTTCAGTCGCCCTGGTCGTTTTTCGGTTTTCGTCGCGTTGTCGAGATCGCGCGCAAACATAACACGCCCATCATCCACAAGCCCTGCCGGGCAGCGGATGTCTGGCAACACGGCGGCGGTGTTCCCCTGGCACAACGTCCAAAACCGCGTCAGGAATATCGCATGGTCGAAATGAAGCGCTGGGCTGACTTTCTGAATATTCCGATCAATTTGCAGCCCGCCTCGTTTCCGGTGGATGAAACATTGGCGGCCCGCACCATTATTGCGGTTCAGGACGAAGGCAAAGACCCTGCAGGGCTGATTGAAACGCTGATGGGGGATATCTGGCTTAGGGGTCGCAATATTGCCGAACCACAGGTCGTTCGCGAAGCCCTGACCGGGAACGGTTTGTCAGGCGAATATCTTGAGCATGCCGATTATCCGTCCGTCGCCAATATCTATGACGCAAATTGCGAGGCAGCAAAGGCCGACAATATCTTTGGCGTTCCGACATATTTTGCCAATGGCGAGATGTTCTGGGGACAGGACCGGCTTGATTTCCTTGATCGGGCACTTGCCAGATAAGATCCTGGCTTCATCGTATCAAACAACAAGGGCGGTTTTTTACCCGCCCTTGTTGTTTTGGCCGCTGGCCGGAAATCCCGTTGTGCCGGTTAGTCACGGCGTTTGACGTGATCGACAACAAAACCGTCGCAGGACGGATAGGCGTTTTCGATCATGGCAAGTGCCTTGTATTCATCCTTGGCAGCAACTTCGTGGGTCTGCACATCCGCCCAGCGATCATCAAAAACCTCGTGGGAACGATTTTCCTTGACGCATTCGCGAACGGCCTGATTGTGCAGTTCAACCTGAAATACGGTCTGGCGTGGGTCTGTAAAAGCAGACATGTCCGCCTGGTCTCCTTACTTTTGCCTGCGACGTCCGCCCAGACGCCGCTTTGTCCTGAACCGGGAATTTCATAAAAATGAAATACCCAACCACGAGTGTGGAACAAGTGGCTTAACGAGCCGTAAATCGTCCGGCTGGATTACATATTTAATTGAATTGGTCCGGAATGAAGTGTGCCGGTTTTGCATGGCAGGGGCTAAAACGGCGCAATTCTGCGATGCAGCACGATTTTTGCGGCAGTGCGATTTTGCAGATTTCGGGGTGTCTTTATATCAAGAATACAGGTTTTTCGTATGTCCATTTACATGGATAAAAGGCATGCGACGCGGAACAGCCAATACATAAAATGGCCATCGCCCCTTAAATCCGTATTTCAGTACGCGAAAGATTATTTCAAAGTATCGCCCCCACGATTACAAAATTCCATCTTTTGTTGCCCGCTTTATTGAAACGGTCTTTTTTAACCCAGACGCGATTTTGAAATTGATCAAAAGGCCAAGGCATCAAAC
>CBIHMD010000335.1:0-3937 GCA_966210655.1 uncultured Thalassospira sp. | reverse complement strand
TGGTTGGTGCGCACGAAATTTTAGGCGACCTTGCGGTTGAGGAAGGCGTTTTGGGCAAGGTGAAGCCGGACGCGCAGGCGATGGCCGATGCACAGCACGGGTTGAACGTTGCCCGGATTTTGGGGGCAGCCGATGTCGGGCAGGGCTGTGTCGTGCAGCAGGGGCTTGTTCTGGCGCTTGAGGCCATCGAGGGCACGGATGAGATGATCCGCCGGTCTGCTGATTACCGACGCGAGGGGGTTGGCGGTGTTCTGGTGAAATCATCAAAGCCGCAGCAGGACAAGCGTCTTGATTTGCCCGCGATTGGTATTTCGACGGTTGAAAACGCGCACAGTGCAGGATTGCGCGGCATAGCGTTGCTTGCGGGGGGCACGATGATCATTGATCGCGAAAAGACCGTTAAGCGTGCGAACACACTTGGTTTGTTCATTGTCGGGCTTTCGGTGCTGGAACCGGCACAGGATGAATAAGCCCGATATCCCAACCCCGAAAATCATGCTGGTGGCGGGCGAGGCATCCGGTGATCAGCTTGGTGGTCGGTTGATGACCGCGATCAAGGCACGTCATCCTGAAACCCGTTTCATTGGTGTTGGCGGGCCGCGCATGACGGGCGAGGGGCTGGATAGCCTGTTTCCGATGGACGAGATGTCGGTTATGGGCCTTGCCGAGGTCCTGCCGCATATCCCGCATTTGTTGAAACGTATCCGTCAGACGGCGGAATATGCCATTGAACAACAGCCCGATGTGGTGATCACCATCGATGCCCCGGATTTCAGCTTTCGCGTTGGCAAGAAGCTGAAAGGCAGGGGGATTCCACTGGTGCATTATGTCGCGCCGTCTGTCTGGGCATGGCGACCGGGACGGGCGAAGAAGGTTGCGGCTTTTCTCGATCACCTGTTGGCACTGCTGCCGTTCGAGCCGCCCTATTTCGAGCGGGTTGGACTTCCGACCAGCTTTATCGGGCATTCTGCGGTCGAGGAACGGCATGGCGGGGATGCCGGGCGGTTCAGGGATCAGCATGGTATCGCGCCAGATAGCAAAATACTGACGATTCTGCCCGGTAGTCGTAATTCGGAAGTCACCCGTCTGTTGCCGGTTTTCCGTGACGTGTGCGAACGGCTGGCCGGGGATTTCCCCGATGCCCGTATCGTTGTGCCAACCGTGAGCAAGGTCGCGCAGGTCGTGAGTGATGCGGTTGCCGACTGGCCGTTGCGACCGATTGTTGTCACCGGGGATCAGGACAGGCGCGATGCGTTTGCCGCGTCCCATGCGGCCCTTGCTGCATCCGGGACGGTGTCGCTTGAACTGGCGATCACGGGGGTTCCGCATGTTATCGGCTATAAGTTAAGCCCGATCACGGCATGGATTGCGCGGCGATTGTTGCGGATTGATACGGTGACCATTGTCAATCTGGTGCTGGGCACGAAGCTTGTACCGGAATTTCTGCAACAGGATTGCACGCCGGATCGGATTGTGCCGGTTCTGAAATCCCTGATGGCGGAGGGCGAAGGCCGGACCGCGCAACTGGACGGGTTCGAGGCGGCGACAACCATGCTTGGCTTTGGCGATCGGCCACCAAGCGAAAAGGCTGCGGACGTCATCCTTGAAATCATAGAGAAAAATTCATCGGCCAAGGCTGGCATTAGCGCACAATAACGCATAGTTTGGCGTCATTGACCAATCAATGACGGAGGCATTTCCAATGCGTTATTTGCACACCATGGTGCGTGTCGAGGATGTTGATGCATCCATGCGTTTCTATTGCGATCTGCTTGGCATGAAAGAAACCCGGCGCATTGAAAGCGAGAAGGGGCGTTTTACCCTGATTTATCTTGCGCCACCTGCCGATGAAGCCAGTGCCAAGGCCAACAAGGCCCCGGAACTTGAACTGACCTATAACTGGGATCCGGAAAGTTATTCCGGTGGGCGTAATTTCGGCCATCTTGCCTATGAGGTCGATGATGTTTATGCGCTTTGCCAGAAATTGATGGATGCGGGTGTCACCATCAACCGCCCGCCGCGTGACGGCCGCATGGCGTTTGTCCGTTCGCCGGACGGTATTTCGATCGAGTTTCTGCAAAAGGGCGAAAACCTTGCCCCGGCGGAGCCGTGGGCCAGCATGGAAAATACCGGTTCCTGGTAATGCCGTAACAGGTTGATCAAAAAGCAAAAAGGCCCGGAAAATTCCGGGCCTTTTCTGTATCGGTATTGGCGCAGATTAGCGCTTGTTGACCGGAACGAACGGACGTTCGGAAACACCGGTGAACAGCTGGCGCGGACGGCCGATTTTCTGCGACGGATCTTCGATCATTTCTTTCCACTGGGCGATCCAGCCGACGGTACGGGCGACTGCGAACAGCACGGTAAACATGCTTTCGGGGATGCCCATCGCCTTGAAGATGATGCCCGAATAGAAATCGACGTTCGGATAGAGTTTCTTCTCGATGAAGTACTCGTCTTCGCGTGCGATACGTTCGAGTTCCTGTGCAACGTCAAGCAGCGGGTCCTGTACGTTGAGTTCTTTCAGAACTTCGTGGCAGGTTTCCTGCATGACCTTGGCGCGCGGATCATAGTTTTTGTAAACCCGGTGACCAAAGCCCATCAGACGGAACGGATCGTTCTTGTCTTTTGCCTTGTTGACGAATTCCGGAATGTTTTTCACATCGCCGATTTCGTTCAGCATTTTAAGAACGGCTTCGTTGGCGCCACCATGTGCCGGACCCCAGAGCGAGGCAATACCGGCAGCGATACATGCAAACGGATTTGCACCCGAAGAGCCGGCCAGACGGACGGTCGAGGTCGACGCGTTCTGTTCATGGTCGGCATGAAGGATCAGGATACGATCCATCGCACGTGCGAGGACCGGATTGACTTCATATTCTTCGCACGGATTGCCGAACATCATCTGCAGGAAGTTTTCTGCATAGCCGAGTTTGTTGTTCGGATAACGGAACGGCTGACCGATAGAGTATTTATAGGCCATTGCCGCGATGGTCGGCATTTTCGCGATCAGGCGATAGGCCGAGATCAGGCGCTGGTTCGGGTCGCTGATGTCGGTGCTGTCATGATAGAAAGCAGACATCGCGCCAACCACACCGCACATGATGGCCATCGGGTGGGCGTCGCGGCGGAAACCGTTATAGAAATTGCGCATCTGTTCATGCACCATGGTGTGCATGGTGATGTCATTTTCAAACTGCGCTTTGTCTTTTGCGTTCGGCAGATCGCCGTAAATCAGCAAATAGCAAACTTCGAGGAAATCGGATTGTTCGGCAAGTTCGTCGATGGCATAGCCGCGGTGACGCAGAATGCCAACGTCGCCATCAATATAGGTCAGCTCGGACTGGCAGGAGCCGGTCGAGGTGAAGCCCGGGTCATAGGTGAAATATCCGGTATCGGCGTAGAGTTTCCGAATGTCGATTACAGACGGACCAACGCTACCCTCCATCACCGGCAATTCGATCGACTTGCCAGTGGCATTGTCGGTCAGTGTCACGGTGTGGGAAGTCTTGGAATTCTGAGCCATGACTATTTTTCCTTCCCTGTTTGAACGAACACGGTTTTCAAGTTGTGTGCAACATAGTGTTGCAGCGCACAAAGCGCAAATTCAGTGTTTAAGTTTTTTTGTTATACGCTGTTATTGGGCATCGAATTTGCGGATGCGTTTCAGCGTTTGAGATTTGCCAAGCACGATCATTACTTCGAAGATGCCAGGCGATGAGTTGGAACCGGTGAGCACGGCCCGCAAGGGTTGCGCGACTTTGCCGAGTTTCAGATCGAGTTTTTCGGCAATGTTGCGAACGCCTGCGTCAACGTTCTCTTCGGTCCAGTTATCAAGCGCATCGAGTTCCTTTGCCAGTTCGGCAAACAGGCCTTCGGGGGCGCTATCAATCAGGGACTGAGCTTTCTCGTTAAACGACGTTACGCCGTCCGTAAC
>CBIHMD010000334.1:0-3941 GCA_966210655.1 uncultured Thalassospira sp. | reverse complement strand
AATCACGACAAACAATATTGCGATAATGCGTTCGATCCACATCGAATGTGCGCGCAACCATGGCAAAACCGCGCCATGCGACAAGCCAACAGCAACAAGGCAGTACCAGGCGGCATCAATCCCCGCAGCGGTGAAAGCCAGCAGAAACTTGCCACCCCATTCAAATTCCGGGGATACGAACTGACTGAACAGGGCAAGGAAAAACAGCGCAATCTTCGGGTTCAGAAACGCGATCATGAAACCATCGCGCGCCGCCTGCGTCATTGTATCAGCAACCTGCCCGCCCTGCTCGGACTCGAACCGTGCGCCTGATCCTGCCGCACGCCAGGCCCTGATCGCCAGATAGATCAGATAAAGCGCGCCAAGAACGCTGACGATATTGCGAAATGCCGGAACCGTCTGGAAAAGTATGCCAAGGCCGGTCATGGTGATGACGGCATAAAAACCGACGCCCAATCCATGCGCCACCGCGCAGGCAAACCCAGCCTGACGGGATTGCCCGACGGAATAACGTAAAACAACCGCAAGGCTGGGACCGGGTGTCATCGCACCCAGAATGCAGATTGTCGCAACGGACAACCACGCGGCAAATGTCATGACGTTTCCCTTGGTATCTTGGCGGTTTTGTTATCGCGCTTATGATCGCGCCATCAAGCTATCGGGATGTTTGAACCGTTTCAACGCAAATGATATTCCGGAATTTGATTGATCGACCCGGGAAACACGTTCTGAATCAAGGCACTCCCGGATGCCTTTTTGTTACCTTATCTGCCGCATTCTTCCCTTAAAGCCGCCAAACCCCTTCCTTATTGCCCGATCAGACTGCTTTCATCGGTGGTTTATCCATTTCCCGGAATGCCGCCGCGACAAAACAAAATGGGAAGGACATGAGAGAGATGCGACACACAGCCATTATATTGGCCGTTGCGAGCACATTGGGATTATCGGCCTGCAGCGGTTTGGGAGACAGGGATCAGAAAATGCTGAGCGGCGCCGCCATTGGCGCGGGCGTTGGCGTTGTTGGTACAGCCGTTACCGGCGGATGTATTTCCTGCGGTGCCGTAATCGGCGGGCTGGTCGGTACAGGTGCCGGTTACATCCTTCATGAAAATGAGGAGCGCCGGAAATGACACATTCAAAATGGACAAGGCACGTTATGGCGATTGCCATTTCGGTTGGAATTGCCGCACCTGTCGCAATTCCGGCAACCGCCTTTGCAGATCCACCGTCCTGGGCACCTGCACACGGTTACCGGGCGAAACAACACCACAAGAATTATGACCGTGGTTATCGATCCGACATGTTTGTTTCGGATGGCAATTTCCTGCGATGCAACCGCGATGTGATTGGCGCACTGATCGGCGGCGGCGCAGGAACGGCTATCGGATCGACAATTGGTAAAGGCAGCGGTCGTGATGCCGCGATGATTGGCGGTGCGATCCTTGGTCTTCTGGGTGGATACTCGGTCGGGCGAAGCCTTGATCAGGCAGATGCCGCCTGTACGGGGTATGCCCTTCAACAAATTCCCGATGGACAGACGGCGCGCTGGATCAACCCGGAGTCGCAACGCGAGTTCGATATGACACCAACCCGAACCTGGCAAAATACGGCTGGCCGCTATTGCCGGGAATATACGGCAACAACGGTCATCGGCGGAAAGCAGCAGCAAAGCTATGGTACGGCCTGCATGCAACCTGACGGAAGCTGGCAGATCGTTTCCTGATACCGCCCGTCCGAAATACGACTTATGCGCGTAGCGATATCTTGATGCCTTTGCAAAGGACCCGAAAGTTTCGGGTCCTTTTTGCTGTCTGGAACCGCAATCCTGCAGTTGATTATTTATCCAGATCAGTGACTTAATAGGAACCTAAATATCCCTATCGTAATTTGTTTTACGTTAACGTCACTTTACGTTACAGTGCTGACATAATCAGAAAAACAACATCAGCTTCAGAGGGAGGCGTTCGTGGAGGATATCCTCGAATCCGTAAAACAGAAACTTCCGCAATTGCGCGGCCTTAATGCCGTGGTTGCCTTTGATTGCGGCGAAGACGGACATATCGTCATTGATGCTACCGGTCCGGAACCGGAAATCAGCGACGATGATATCAGCGACGCGGACTGCATCCTGAAAATCAAGAAAGCCAATCTGGAAAAGATGATTGCCGGCAAACTTGATCCGATGCTCGCCTTTACGATGGGCAAGCTCAAGATCAAGGGCTCCATGGGAGTCGCGGCAAAACTTTCATCCATGCTGGATTGATTTCTATCGTCAGGGGAACAGGGATGCGGCACAGCTTTATCAAAAGCACCGTTCTTTGCACTTTGGCCGCCGGCCTGATCGGAAGCCTTGGTGCAATCTCATCGGCACATGCCGACGAAACGCTGAATTACCAGGTCTTGAAAGATGGCGAACCCATCGGCTTTGAAACCGTCGAAATCACCGACACGCCCGATGGTTATACGGCCGCCATCACCACACGTACCGATGTGACGGTCCTTTTCCTTCAATTCCAGTATGGCCATTCACGCCTTGAAAAATGGCGGAACGATCAGCTTGTGTCGGTTGATACTGACACAAATGATGACGGCTCGCCTTATACCTACAAGGCTGAATACGAAGGTGACTGTTTCGAGGTCGCCGGCAAGGGTGTTGCGAAACGCGATGCCTGTGACGGCGCATGGCCCCTTACGCTCTGGCGCGAGGACGTCACCACGAAAACAAGCCTTTACAGCGTAATCAATGCGGAACCTTACGCTGTGACAACCCGGAAAACCGGGACAGAAACACTTGCCATCAATAACCGGGAAATACCCGCCACACACTATGTCATGACCGGGGATGTCCAACGCGACCTCTGGTATGGCGAAGACGGCAGGCTTCTGAGAACAAGCTTCAAAAGAAAGGGTTACGACATCGACTTTATCCGGGTCGATGCCAAAGACCTTCAAAAATAAAAGCGGGCGCATAAAGCGCATTCTTCAAAACCGTTATGATCCAGGGAGATACCCATGACGTCCAAATTCAAGAAAGGCTGCCTGTGGGGGGCAGCTTCGGGAACAGCACTTATCTGCGCCCTTGCTGCAACCGGCAGTGCCAATGCATCGGGCTATCAAATTCGCGAGGTTAGCGGCACCCTTCAAGGGTCATCCTTTGCAGGAATGTCAACTGCAAGTACAGACGCATCGACGATATTTTACAACCCGGCAAATGTTGGCCAGTTCGATGAAACGAGTTACAGCGTAGGTGGCAGTCTTATCGTTCCACGATCAGAAATGAAGAACGGCTCAGCAACTGCAGTCGCAGGTCAGGACGTATCTCGTACTGATTATGGTGATTTTGCTCAGGATGCGTTCGTTCCCAATGCTCACGCTGTCTGGAAGCTGAACGAGAACTTGAATTTCGGTGTTTCCATAACTGCGCCTTGGGGTTTGGTGACAGATTATGAAGATGATTTCTCAGGCCGTTTCTTTGGGACCACTTCCTCGATCAAAACAACCAATGTGAAGCCGGTAATTGCATATCGATTTGATAATGGCTTGTCTGTTGGTGGCGGATTACAGCTCCAGTATATGGATGCAAGACTGGCTCGTGCTGTCGTAACCGGTGCCGGCACCGAAGGCAGCAGCGATGTGACCGGCAGTGACTTTGCTCCCGGATGGACTTTTGGCCTGAATTGGGACGTCACCCCGACCACCCGGATCGGAGTAGGCTACACGTCAGAAGTCAAACATGAGCTTGAAGGCGACATCAAATTCACAAATGCAGCCATCTTCCGTGATCAAACGGCTACCGCCAATGTGACGACACCAGAATTTGTCAATTTCGGCATTGCTCAGGACTTGTCGGACAAATGGACGATCATGGCCGATGCCCAATGGACGAACTGGAACGCGCTGGACAATCTCACTTTCAACTATGGTGGTGATATTACACTGGC
>CBIHMD010000333.1:0-3941 GCA_966210655.1 uncultured Thalassospira sp. | reverse complement strand
GACAGGGCCCAAATGCAAAAGGCCACCGCAGTGATGCAGTGGCCTTTGAATGCGTAACCCGTCGATGATCAGCGGGTCGGAACCGGCTCGTCGCCGCTATAGTCATAGAAGCCGCGACCGACCTTGCGGCCAAGCCAACCGGCTTCGACATATTTGACCAGAAGCGGGCAGGGACGATATTTGGTATCGGCCAGACCATCATGGAGCACATGCATGATCGACAGGCAGGTATCCAGACCAATGAAATCGGCCAGTTGCAGCGGACCCATCGGATGGTTTGCGCCAAGGCGCATGGCATCGTCGATGGACCGGACATTGCCGACACCTTCGTAAAGCGTATAGATCGCCTCGTTGATCATCGGCAGCAGAATACGGTTCACGATGAAAGCCGGGAAATCTTCGGCACTTGCCGTGTCTTTGCCCAGTTTCTTGGTCAGTTCATGAATGGTGCGATAGGTCGGCTCGTCCGTGGCAATACCACGAATCAGTTCGACCAGCTTCATCAGCGGCACCGGATTCATGAAGTGCATGCCCATGAATTTCGACGGACGGTCGGTGTAGGAAGCCAGACGCGTCACCGAAATGGACGAGGTGTTGGTCGCAATGATGGCTTCGGGCCCCAGAACCGGACACAGAGCCTTGAAAATCTGTTTCTTGGTCTCTTCGTTCTCGGTCGCGGCCTCGATCACGAGATCGCAATCAGACAGGAAGCTGTATTCCGTACCCGTGGTAATCCGGGCAAGGCCTGCTTCTTTCTGTGCCTCGGTAATCAGGTCTTTCTTGACCTGACGATCCATGTTCTTGCCAATCAGGCCAAGCGCCTTGTCGAGCGCCTCTGCCGATACGTCAAGCAGTCGGACGTCGTAGTCGGCAAGCGCAATCACATGAGCAATCCCGTTGCCCATCTGACCGGCGCCAATTACGCCAATGGTCTTGATATCTTCAAGCGAAGCCATTTGTTCCCCACTCATCCCCAAGGGTCAAAACAAGGTCAGAACAATGTTCTTTAGATTGTTCTGACCCTAGATGGGATCTGATTATTTGTCGAGTTCGCTCGCCAGTGCGGGAAGGGCCTCGAACAGGTCCGCGACAAGACCGTAATCGGCAACCGAGAAGATCGGTGCTTCTTCGTCCTTGTTGATCGCAACAATGACCTTACTGTCCTTCATGCCGGCAAGGTGCTGTATCGCACCTGAAATGCCTACCGCAATGTATAGCTGCGGTGCAACAACTTTGCCGGTCTGGCCGACCTGCCAGTCGTTCGGGGCGTAACCCGCATCGACTGCGGCGCGCGAAGCGCCAATGGCAGCGCCGAGTTTATCGGCAATCGGTTCGATCAGGTGGAAGTTCTCGCCCGAGCCCATGCCGCGACCGCCAGAGATGACAACCTTGGCTGCGGTCAGTTCGGGACGTTCCGACTCGGTCAGTTCCTGACTGACAAAAGTGGATTTTCCGGCATCTTTCGCAGTTGCGATATCTTCGATCGATGCGGAACCGCCTTCGGCCGCAACCGGATCAAAGCCCGTGATGCGGACGGTGATCAGTTTAAGGCTGTCTGACGACTGAACGGTTGCCATCGCGTTACCGGCATAGATCGGACGAACGAACGTATCGGCACTTTCGACATCGGTGATGTCGGAAATCTGCGCGACGTCTTTCAATGCTGCAACGCGGGGCATGAAGTTTTTGCCCGTGGTCGAAGCCGCCACCAGAACGTGGCTGTAATCACCGGCCAGTTCATTGACCAGACCGGCCATGTTTTCAGCCAGGAAATGGCCATAGGCTGCGTTATCGGCAACCAGAACCTTGGAGACGCCCGCAACCTTTGCGGCCGCATCGGCAACCGCACGGCAGTTTTCTCCCGCGACCAGAATGGTGATGTCGCCACCGATTTTCTGTGCGGCGGCAACGGTGTTAAGCGTTGCGCCCTTCAGTTCGGTATTGTCGTGTTCGGCAATAACAAGAATGCTCATTTGATCGGCCCCCGCTTAAATCACTTTTGCTTCGTTGCGAAGCTTGTCGACAAGCTCGGCGACGCTGGCAACTTTTACACCTGCCTGACGTGATGGCGGTTCCGTCACTTTCAGGGTTTTCAGGCGCGGCGCGGTGTCGACACCAAGATCAGCCGGGCTGAACGTATCAAGCGGCTTTTTCTTGGCTTTCATGATGTTGGGAAGCGACGCATAGCGCGGCTCGTTCAGGCGAAGGTCGGTGGTGACGATGGCCGGAAGATCGATCTTGATGGTTTCAAGGCCACCATCGACTTCGCGGGTGACGTCGAGCTTGCCATCGGCAACGGCGACCTTGGACGCGAACGTCCCCTGCGGCCAGTCCAGAAGGGCGGCCAGCATCTGACCGGTCTGGTTGGCGTCGTCATCAATTGCCTGTTTGCCGAGGATCACGAGATCCGGGCTTTCCTTGGCAACGACTTCCTTGAGAAGTTTGGCAACGGCAAGCGGTTGCAGTTCGTCGTCGGTTTCGACCAGAATGCCGCGATCGGCACCCATGGCAAGGGCGGTACGCAGTGTTTCCTGGCACGGTTTCACACCCAGCGATACAGCGACCACTTCGGTCGCGGTGCCGGCTTCCTTGAGGCGGACGGCCTCTTCAACGGCGATTTCGTCAAACGGGTTCATGGACATTTTGACGTTGTTCAATTCAACGCCAGACTGGTCCTGTTTGACACGGATCTTGACGTTGTAATCCACAACGCGCTTAACGGCGACAAGAACCTTCATGACAGACCTGTTCGTTTTTGTTGTCGAAGCTATGGGCTTGCTGCGTTCTGCCGGGGCAGTCCGCAGTGGGGCCCGATGTTACTGTTTTCCCCGCGATGCACAATAGGGAGTGCTGCGGGGCTTGTCAATTTACGTAAAGAGGTTAACGTTAACGACAACTTCTTTACTGAAATTCTGAAGTCTCGGGCTGCCTTGATACGCAACCGAACCCTGAAAAGACAGGGGTTTATTTCCAATATTTGCCTAGCGGGTCAGGCCCGGTTGCCACAGGATATCGTCCTTGCCGCCATTATTGGCATGGCGGGCCAGAACGAACATATGGTCCGACAGGCGGTTGATGTAACGCACCGCTTCGGGGTTGATCGCCTCGATTCCCGAGAGCTCCACAATCAGCCGTTCGGCGCGGCGCGATACGGTACGCGCGACATGAAGCTGTGCCGAAAGGGCGCTGCCGCCCGGCAGGACAAAGGATTTCAGCGGATCAAGACCGGCATTGATCGCGTCGATTTCGCTTTCCAGCCGTTCGGTTTGCGTGGGCGTAATGCGAAGGGCCGGGCGTTCCGGGTTATCGTCGCTGCCGTCACCCGGCGTACACAGATCAGCACCAAGATCAAAAAGGTCGTTCTGGATGCGGGCCAGCATATCATCGACATCACCACTCGCATGCAGGCGGGCAACCCCGATCACCGCATTGGTTTCGTCCACCGTGCCATAGGCCGCAACGCGAATATCGTTTTTGGCAACGCGGGTGCCATTGCCAAGGGCGGTTTTACCCTTGTCGCCGGATTTGGTGTAGATGCGGGTCAGTTGAACCATGGTGAATTCCGTTGTCCTGATGCGTGACTTTCGGGGTGGATCATCGGCGGGCTTATTTGCCCAGCGCCATGAAGGACAGAATGACCAGAAGCAGCAGGGCAATCCCCTGTACCAGTACGCGAAGCTGCATCAGCTTGTTGGATTTCCTGGCATCCTTGCCGCGTGCCATGGTGATGATGCCAAGCACCAGAATAACCGCGACCGCGGCCATCGCGATCAGAACGCCAATCTGTAAAAATCCAGCCATACCGGACTACTCCTTTGTGCCGCCCTTGCGGGTGTGATGTGCCGGGCGGGGCGACATGCTGCGTCAAACTGCGGGCGGGGGCAAGGTCGCAGATCGAAAAATCTTTGCGATTTCCGATGGCTGACGCTTAGGGCTTCTTC
>CBIHMD010000332.1:0-3953 GCA_966210655.1 uncultured Thalassospira sp. | reverse complement strand
CAACATGCGGGTTGATGCGGATCGCGATCCGGGCCTTTTTGCCCATGTCGATGGCAACCCGGTTGAGTTCTTCAAGTTCCGGAATGCTTTCGACATTGATCTGGGCGATATCGGCATCAAGGGCTTCGCGCATTTCGGCATCGGCCTTGCCAACGCCGGAAAAGATGACTTTGCCCGGGGCGACACCGGCACGCAGGGCACGGCGCATTTCACCAACCGAAACCACATCGGCACCCGCCCCCAGTCTGGCGAGTGTTTTCAGGACAGCCTGATTGGAGTTCGCCTTGATCGCATAGCAAACCGTGGCATCAAGCCCGTCAAACGCACTGGCATACACCCTGTAATGACGTTCGAGGGTGGCGGTGGAATAGCAATAGAACGGCGTGCCGACTTTTTCGGCAAGCTCGGGGATGGAAACGCCTTCTGCGTGAAGGACGCCATCAATATATTCAAAATGGTTCATTGTGCCGGATATGTCCGTGGATATTTGTTGCCTTCGTCGGTCGGTGGTTCAAGCGGGCCTTTTTTGCCGCAGGCGGCAACAGACAGGCCGAGCATCACCGCCAGTACGATCACTGTGCTGCGTTTAAAGATCGGGTTGCTCATTTCAGGAACCTTTCCTTTGCCGCCGCGACCTGTTCCTTCACCCGGACCGGGGCGGTGCCGCCAAAGCTTTGACGGGCACTGACCGATGCCTCGACGGTCAGGACATCGTAAACGGCCTTGGTGATTTTGGGTTCGATCCCCTGAAGGTCTTCGAGCGAAAGCTGATCGAGATCGCAACCCTTGCCTTCGGCCAGTTTCACGGTCGCACCCACCACGTGATGGGCATCACGGAACGGCATGCCAAGTTCGGCGACCAGCCAGTCGGCCAGATCGGTTGCGGTGGTGTAACCGGCACCGGCAGCCGCACGCATATTGTCCTTATGCACCTTCATGTCGGCAATCATGCCGGTCATGGCGGCGACACAAAGCCCCAGATGGTCGTGGGCCTCGAATACCGGTTCCTTGTCTTCCTGCATGTCCTTGGAATAGGCCAGCGGCAGCCCCTTCATCGAGAGCATCAGCGAGTTGTAGCAGCCAACGATACGACCGATCTTGGAACGGATCAATTCGGCGGCATCGGGATTGCGTTTCTGCGGCATGATCGAGGAGCCGGTGGAAAACTTGTCCGACATGCCGACAAAGCGGAACTGTGCCGAACACCAGATCACCATTTCCTCGGCCAGGCGCGACAGGTGCATGGCGGTGATCGAGGCAGCGTTGAGATATTCCAGCGCAAAGTCACGATCCGACACCGCATCAAGCGAGTTCGCGGTCGGGCGGTCAAAGCCAAGGGATGATGCCGTCATGTGACGGTCAATCGGATAGGGCGTTCCGGCAAGGGCCGCCGAACCCAGCGGGTTTTCATTGGCACGCGTGCGGCAATCGGCAACGCGGCCACGATCCCGGCCAAACATTTCGACATAGGCCAGAAGATGATGGCCAAAGGTGACCGGCTGGGCGGCCTGAAGGTGGGTAAAGCCCGGCATGATGGTCTCGGCATGGGTGCCGGCCTGTTCGACCAATGCTTCCTGAAGGCCCTTGAGCCCGGCTTCAAGATCGGCCAGTGCCACGTCGCGCACCCAGAGTTTGAAATCGGTCGCGACCTGATCATTGCGGGAGCGCGCGGTATGCAGGCGACCGGCGGCAGGACCGATCAGATCACGCAGGCGGCTTTCGACATTCATGTGGATGTCTTCAAGGGCGGCAGAGAAGGTAAACTGGCCGCTCTCGATTTCTTGAAGGATCTGGTCTAGACCCGCGACTATTTTCTCGCCATCTTCTGCGGGGATGATCTTCTGCTTGACCAGCATGGCGCAATGGGCTTTGGAACCCTGAATGTCCTGGGCGTACAGGCGTTTGTCAAAGCCGATGGAAGCATTGATTTCTTCCATGATGGCGGACGGGCCCGCTTCAAAGCGGCCTCCCCACAGGGCGTTGGCATTTTTCTGGTCGGTGGCGTTTTGATCGGTCATTGTGATCCGCAAGCGTTGGAAAGGTGAGTATTGTGAAGGCACTGCTTCGTTACGTAAAACTGGGCGTGATTGTCGCCATATCGGCCATTTATGCAAGCCCTGCCTTTGCAGATACGCAATTGCCGCAAGAACTTTCGAAAATGGACACCGCACCTGATAGCACAAGCCTGCCGGAAAAGGCGGTTTTCATCGAAAAAGATGGCAGCGAAAGTGACCTTAAAGACCTGAAAGGTCAGGTTATTCTGGTTAATCTTTGGGCGACATGGTGCGCACCCTGCATCGAAGAAATGCCCGATCTTGATCGACTGGCGTCCGAAATGGATGGCAAGCCGTTCCGTGTTCTGGCCCTTAGTCAGGATCGCGGCGGGGCGGAAATCGTGCAGGAATTCTTTGATGAAAACGGAATCGACCATCTTGATGTCGTGCTTGATCCGCGCGGGGCGACCGCACGGGCCTTTGGCGCGCGTGGCCTTCCGACCAGTTTCGTGATTGATGTCGACGGGCAGATCATCGGCAAGCTGGAAGGCACGGCCAAATGGGATGCCGACGGGGTCATCGATTATTTCAACAGCCTGATTGATGCTGCGTCCTGACGCGATCAGGTGCCGGTATCTTGTTCCAGAAGCGATAAAACCTGATCAAGGGTCGGGGCGGCATCGGCGGCACCATAGCGTGTGGTCGCCAATGCCCCGGTCGCACAGGCAAACCGGACGGCATCGCGCAAGGATCGTCCTTCATGCAGGGCCACGGCTAGGCCGCCGTTAAAGCAATCGCCCGCCGCAACCGTATCAATCGCCGAGACATCAAATGGCGGGACAATCCCGGACTGATCGCCATCCGAATAAAACGCGCCCTTTGATCCCATTTTGATGATCGCAATCCGCGCACCCATTTCGCGCAGTTTTGCGGCGGCCTGATTTGCGGTTTCAAGGCTTTCGGGAAGAATGCCTGTCATGGCGAAACATTCGCTGCTATTGGGGGTGACAATATCGGTCAGCATCATCAGATCGCGCAGAACAACCCGGTCTGGTACCGGTGCCGGATCAAGAATGATGGTGGCCCCGGCGTCGCGGGCATATTTCATGGCGCAGGCGACGGCGACAACCGGGCATTCAAGCTGCACCAGCAGATAGTCGCAATGTTCAAGGAAAACCTGTTTTTCGCGGATGTCGGCGCGGCTCATCGTCATGTTGGCACCACCGGCCACGGTGATGATGTTTTCCCCGGCATCGTCGATTGATATCAGGGCGGTGCCGGTCTGCGCATCCGTCGTCTGGATGAGCTGGTTGGTGTCAAATCCTTCGATTTTGAGCGTTTCAATCAGGCTGCGCCCGAGAACATCATTACCGATTTTCGAAATGAAAACAGGTTTCTGCCCCAGACGGGCCACGGCAACCGCCTGATTGCAGCCTTTGCCGCCGGGGCCTGTGATGTAATCCTTGGCCGATACGGTTTGGCCGGGTTTGGGCAATTCGGCAACGCGGGCGGCAAAATCGATATTGGAACTTCCGACAATGGCAATGGGCTATCCGATTGGCAAGTTTCTAATACCTTTTGCTGATATTGGCATCTTTTGAAGTGATTAAAGAACCCGGTGCAACATTTCAGGTGAAATGCATCACACCGCAAAAAAAGCCGATCAGGTGGGGCAAAAGGTATCAGTCTGGTGGCGTGGATCAGGCGGGTTGGAATTCTTCGCGGAGCGCGGAATAGATGCGTTTGAATTTGGCAAATCGCGGTTGATAGGCCGCGTGTCTGTTCATATCGGGTTCGATCACTTCCTGAATGGCCGGTTTCTGGCAGACATCCTCGACCGTTTCGTTATCGAGTGCCAGCCGTCCAAGACGGGCCGCGCCAAAGGCCGGGCCCTTGGCCGCCCCCTCGTACCGGGCAAGCGGGCAGCCCATGATGTCGGATATCAACTGAATCCAGTAT
>CBIHMD010000331.1:0-3976 GCA_966210655.1 uncultured Thalassospira sp. | reverse complement strand
ATCGACACCGTCTGTTGCAGGGATCGATTCCATGGGGAATCGATCCCGAAGTGAATGGCGTTTATGACTGCTGTTATGGTGGAAGTTTACGTAAACGTCAAGATTAAATAGGTAATCCAGTACCGGATTTACTTATATCAAAAAAACAGCGTAAATTCGGGGCCGCAAACGGCATTTCGGATATGAGATATTGTCGAAAAATATTATATATTTCAGCTTATTAGGTGGGAGTGATTGCGGTGGTTTTCTTGAGCAATCAGTCACTGATCTGTTTGCGCAACTTGATCCAGCGATCAAGATGTTCAAGCCGGTCATTGCCGAAAAATGCCTCTTCTTCATAGAAAAAGAACGGTGATCCGAAAGCTCCGCGCGCGATGGCATCGTCGGTAATATCGCGAGTATGCTGTTTCCATTTCGGGTCCTCAACCGCGACCCGGATTTGTCCGGCATCTATGGAGTGCCGGGTGGCCGTTGCGAAGACAACTTCAGGATCGGACATATCAAGCCCGTCTGCGAAATATCCGCGATAGACGTCCTTGGCAAACTTGATCGCTAACGCAGGTTTTGTTGACGCAATCCAGTAATAGGCGCGGGTCGGCACCAGTGCGGAATAGGGGAATTTTTCCGGGACCTGGAACGGCGTGTTCTGCATTTTTGCGCAGCGTTCCATGTCGTGCCTGAAATAGTCGCCGCGGATTGGTTGCTGCAATAGCGGACTTTGTCCGGTTTGTTTGAAGGCTGCACCTATTATGAACGGGTACCAGTTGACCGTAACGCCGGTTCGGGCCTCAAAGGCATCGATGCGTTCAGCCGCGAGATAACCGTAAGGTGACGAGAAATCGAAATAGAAAGTGACTTCCGACATGCTGTGGGGCCCGTAAATAATGACGCAAAACAGAGTGCCATGTGGCGATACCGGCAAAGCCATCAGAAAGATGGCTTAGTGATAGTGCGCTACTAAGCAATTGTATTGCAACAAAATTGATCGAATTTACGGGATCGTTATGCCGGGGCGTACTTTTACTTCTTCCATCACGACATATGTATGAGTCTGGCTGACTCCCTGAACAGAGGACAGGCGTTCAAGGAATTCGCGATAGGCATACATATCGGCAACCCGAAGTTTCATCAGGTAGTCAAAGCCGCCCGCGACCATGTGACATTCTTCGATTTCCGGCAGTTTGCGGATGGCTGTGGCAAACACGTCAAATACATCGGGGGTCGTCCGGTCCAGCGTGATTTCGACAAAAACCACCAGCGACTGGTTGAGTTTGCGGGGATCAAGAAGTGCCATATAGCCAGTGATGAAGCCGTGTTGTTCGAGGCGACGGACACGTTCGAGGCATGGAGTGGGGCTAAGATTGACCCGGCGTGACAGCTCGACATTCGACATGCGTCCGTCGTTCTGGAGTTCGCGCAGTATCTGTTTGTCAATCTTGTCCAGGCTTTTATGATTCTTCTGCATTTCAATCTATTAACCAGTGATTATGACTGCACTAAAAGTTTTTCTGTGGATGATATATCGTATTTTTTGGGAAAATGGCAGCACATTTTTTGAGTGCCCCTATATTGTCTGCGGCCATAGAGGAGAAAACTCTGCGTTCCCCATAAGGAACAGGAGAATTGCATTTGCAGGGAGAAGCCATCGCCATGTTCCGCATCGATATGCCCCAAGCCAACGAAATCCGCGCCAAAATTCGCGCGACCTATCGCACGGATGAAGAAGCCGTTGTCGAACGTATGATCGACGCCGCCCGTCTGGCTCCGGAACAGTCAGCACGGGTGCAGGCTCGCGCCTATCAGCTGGTGGCGCGTGTTCGCAAGGCCGATAACGGCAAAAGCGGCATCGATGCACTGCTTCATGAGTATGAGCTGTCAAGCAAGGAGGGCGTTATTCTTATGTGCCTTGCCGAGGCACTTTTACGCGTTCCCGATGCGGTAACGGCTGACAAACTTATCCAGGACAAGCTGTTTGATGCCAACTGGCAAAGCCATCTGGGTCATTCCGACAGCTTCTTTGTCAATGCCTCGACCTGGGGGCTGATGCTGACGGGGAAGGTGATCAAGTTCGGCAAGGCGGAAAAGGCAGATCCGGGCGCGTTACTGAAACGCATGATTGCACGTTCCGGCGAGCCGGTAATCCGTAAGGCATTCAATCACGCCATGCGTATTATGGGCCGTCAGTTTGTGATGGGCCGGACCATTGCCGAGGCTGCCGAACGTGCCAAGGCGAACGAGGAAAAAGGCTATCGCTATTCCTACGACATGCTGGGCGAGGCCGCGCGCACCATGGAAGACGCGGATCGCTATTTCAAATCCTATGTCGATGCGATCAACGATATCGGCAAGGTTGCGAATAATCGCGGACCGATCAACAGCCCCGGCATTTCCGTAAAACTTTCGGCGATCCATCCGCGTTACGATTTCGCCAATTATGATCGCGTCATGAATGAACTTGTGCCGCGCCTCAAACAGCTTGCGCTGCTGGCCAAGAAATATGACATCGGCTTTACCGTCGATGCCGAAGAAGCCAATCGTCTGGACCTGTCGCTTGATGTGATCGGAGCAGTCTTTGCCGATCCTGATCTGGATGGTTGGGAAGGATATGGCCTGGCGCTTCAAGCCTATCAGAAACGCGCCTATCACGTGCTGGAATGGCTTGCCGACCTTTCGGTCACGGTCGGTCGCAAGATGATGGTGCGTCTTGTCAAAGGGGCCTATTGGGATACCGAGGTAAAAAACAGTCAGGAAAACGGGTTTGAAGGTTATCCGGTCTTCACCCGCAAGGCTGCAACCGATGTTTCCTATCTGGCGTGCGCACGTTTCATGCTGTCGCGTCGCGATGCATTCTATTGCCAGTTCGCCAGTCACAATGCCCATACCGTGGCATCGGTTCTGGAAATGGCGGGCAATGACCGGACTTTCGAATTCCAGCGTCTGCATGGCATGGGCGAAGCCCTTTACGAGCAGATCGTCGACAAGAACGGTGAAAACGTGCCGTGCCGCATTTATGCACCGGTTGGCACTCATGAGGATTTGCTGGCGTACCTTGTTCGCCGTCTGCTTGAAAACGGGGCGAATACCAGCTTTGTGAATCGTATTCAGGACGAACAGCTCCCGATCGAGGAAATGATCGCCGATCCGGTGGAAAAGATGGCCGCCCTGCCACGCAAGGCCCACCCGAAAATTCCAGCACCGATTGATCTTTATGGTGCGGGTCGCGTCAATTCCAAGGGTATTGATCTGACCGACACGACCAAGCTTCTGCCGTTGGCTGAAAAGTTGGCCTCGATACAGGGCAAAATCTGGCATTCAGCACCATTGATTGACGGCAAACTTGTTTCGGGCGAGGCGATTGATGTTCTCAACCCGTCAAACCGTAACGAAAAAGTCGGCGAACTGGTTCAGGCTGGTGAAGCCGATGCCGAGGCGGCTATTGTTGCCGCCGCCAAAGGCTATGAAATCTGGAATAAGACCCCGGCTGCGGAACGTGCCACGTGCCTACGCCGCCTTGGCGATCTTCTTGAAGACAACATGGACGAGTTCATCGCCCTTTGCCAGTGCGAAGCAGGCAAGCTTTATTCCGACGGTGTTGCCGAAGTGCGCGAAGCTGTCGATTTCTGCCGCTATTACGCCAACCGGGCAGAAGAAAGCTTCCGCGAGGGCAGCATCCTTGAAGGGCGCGGCATTTTCGTCTGCATCAGCCCGTGGAACTTCCCGCTTGCGATTTTCCTGGGTCAGGTTAGTGCGGCACTTGCCGCCGGGAATGCCGTGATTGCCAAACCGGCGGAACAGACGTCGCTTGTCGCGGCCAAGGCCGCCGAGCTTATCCTTGCCGCGGGTGTGCCCGGGGCGGCATTCACGCTGCTGCCGGGGCCGGGGCGTGTGATCGGCAACATCCTGATCAACGATCCGCGCATTGGCGGGGTTGCCTTTACCGGTTCGACAGAAACCGCACAGGTCATCAATCAGGCAT
>CBIHMD010000330.1:0-3979 GCA_966210655.1 uncultured Thalassospira sp. | reverse complement strand
CCCGAGACTCGTCATCTCACGAGTAAGCTCAGATACAAGGGACATCCTGCGCGAAGAGGTCAATCCCAAACAGGACGAAGCCGCCGATCCCTGGCTTGGCGGCGTGTGGCAGTTCGGGGCATTTGGTCAGGTCGAAAGCAATCCCTATCGCGGTGCGGACAGCGTCGATTTAAATCCTTTGCCGCTTCTGGCCTATGATGCGGATCGGCTGCATATCGGCACCGACGGGATATCCGTCACCGCATGGCAAAACGAGTTCGCCAGTCTTGACGTGCTTGGCGCACTTCGCATGAAGCCGTTTGACAATGACGATAGTGACTATCTGCGCGGCATGAATGAACGCGATATGGCCTATGAAGCCGGGATCGGTTTCAAAAGCCGCCTTTGGCGCGGCGAAGTCGGGGCCTATTACCTGACCGATCTGAATGATGCTCATGACGGCCATGAACTTGACCTGACCTATACGATCCCGATGGATTTGCAGGATGTGACATTCAACTGGGGTGGCGGTGTGCGCTGGCAAAGCGAAAAACTGGCAAACTACAATGTAGGGGTCAGCGGGAACGAAATCAGAAGTGACCGCAGTGCCTATGATGCGGATGCTGCCTTCATCCCGCATCTTGACGTCTCTGTGACCTATCCTATTACCGAAAGTATCGTTCTGCTTGGGACCGGCGGGGTGGAATTGCTGCCTGACAGCTATACCGACAGCCCGTTAATTGATGATGACTATATTTACAGCATCGGTCTGGGGCTGGTTTATAACTTCTGACCTTTGGGTTCAGGCATCGGTCTCCTGCCCGCCCCAACCTAGGCCGCCGGTTTCTGGCGGGTCGGTCACGTCCAATCGGCCGACCCGCCGTTTGTTATCTGCCAGAATGAATCCCGGGAGGATCATGATGTGGTTTATCCGCTTCTGTGTGGGGATGACGCTTGTGGCCATGCTGATCATTGGCATTTGTAGCGGATTTCTGGCGGTTTCTGCCGGTCAGCGGTTTTATGGCTACGCCACCCTTTGATCGTGGGCGTCAGGGGGTTTTAGTTCCAGCAAATCCCACTTGTTGCCATAAAGGTCAGCAAAGACAGCAACGGTGCCATATGGCTCGTATCGTGGTTCTTCAAGAAACATGACACCGGCCTTTTTCATCCGGGCATGATCGCGGGCGAAGTTGTCGGTATTCAGGAAAAAGCCAACCCGCCCGCCGGTCTGATTGCCGATGGCAGCGGTTTGTGTTTTGCCCGATGCCTGTGCGAGCAAAAGGCGGCTTTCACATGCCCCTTTCGGGCAGACAATGACCCAGCGTTTGCCGTTGCCCATGTCGGTGTCTTCGATCAGATCGAAACCGACCTTGTTGACATAGAAATCAATGGCACCGTCGTAATCCGCCACGACAAGGGCGACCAGTCCGATATGGGGCATGGCTGTGATCCTAGATCAGACCAAGGGTTTTAAACGAATTATACCCGGTCTGACTGATGATGATGTGATCGTGGATGATGATTTCCATCGCCTTTGCCGCGTCGACAATCTTGCGCGTCATGTCGATATCGCCGCGCGACGGGGTGGCATCGCCGCTGGGGTGGTTATGGACCAGAATGATCGCGCTAGCATGCAGTTCAAGGGCGCGCTTGATCACTTCACGCGGATAAACCGGGGTGTGGTCGACCGTGCCAGTCTGATGACATTCATCAGCAATCAGCCGGTTCTTGCGGTCCAGAAACAGCAAATGCAGTTCTTCGGTCTTGCGATGGCCCAGCCGCACCCGGCAATAATCGATCAGCTGTTCCCAACTGGCGAGCACCGGTAATTCCATGGCGCGTTCGCGTGCCAGATATTGTGCGCTGGCTTCGGCGACCTTGATCGCGGCAATTCCGGCCTCCCCAAGGCCTTTGGCCTTTTGCAAATCCTCGGGCCGTGCGGCAAGCACATTGGCAAAGCTGCCAAATTGCGCAATCAGCGATTTCGCCAGCGGTTTGACATCTCCGCGCGGCATCGCCATGCACAGCAGAAGTTCCAGCAATTCATAATTGGCAAGTGCATTTGCCCCACCTTTAAGGAATCGTTCGCGCAGGCGTTGGCGGTGACCGTGATAATGCGGTTTGGCGGGCTTTGCGTCGGTCGGGGATGCTGGTAACTGGCCGTTTTGTCCGACCGGGACGGCATCGCGCGTCTGATCGAAAAAGACCTGTGCGCCGTCATCAATCTGAGCATCAATCGGCGAGTCAGGACGGGAAGCAGCTTTGCGATCTTCTGTTTCGCTCAAATCCGCTTCCCCCTTCGTTCGCGGCCTTATTCGGCGGCGGCACTGATGTCGTATGGTGGTTTTTCAAGCCCGGCGGGCGAACGGGTAAAGATTTCAAACCCGTCATCGGTCACGCCAAGAGAATGTTCAAACTGGGCGGACAGTTTGCGGTCCCGCGTTACGGCTGTCCAGCCATCAGGCAGGATTTTGCAGGTATAGGTACCCTGATTGATCATCGGCTCGATGGTGAAGATCATGCCGGGTTCCAGTACCAGTCCTTCGCCCGGGCTGCCGTAATGCAGGATATTGGGCGCATCATGGAACACCTGGCCAAGGCCGTGGCCGCAGAAATCACGCACAACCGAAAAACGTTCGCTTTCGGCATAGCTCTGGATCGCATGACCGATATCGCCAAGGGTCGCCCCCGGCTTGACGGCATTGATGCCGCGCCACAATGCTTCGTATGTCACATCGACAAGACGCTGCGCCATCACCTTGGGCGTGCCTGCGATATACATGCGCGACGTATCGCCATACCAGCCATCCAGAATGACCGTGACATCGATATTCATGATGTCACCATTCAAAAGCTTTTTATCGCCGGGAATGCCGTGGCACACAACATGGTTGATCGACGTGCAAATCGATTTCGGAAAACCGCGATATCCAAGGCAGGCTGAAACCGCGTTATGGTCGCGAATATATTCATCACACAATTGGTCAAGCCTGCCGGTCGTTTCGCCCGGAACAACGAAAGGCGTAATGTAATCGAGCACTTCCGCAGCCAGCCGTCCGGCGGCGCGCATCCCTTCGAACGCTTCGGGTCCGTGCAGTTTTACTTTTCCGTTCGCCACCCGAAATCTCCTTGGTTCGGCAGTAAATTCAATGGTCGCTGTGTCGCAACATAGTTCAATGACATAATCGGACAGGGCGAAATTGGCAAGGATGCCGTCACTTTCCGCTGATATCGCGGATAGGAAGGGCCCGGTTAACCGTCACCGAGGGCGGCTCAACATCAATGATACAATCATAAGCGATGGCTTCGACCTTAGCACTGGTGGCAGCCGCAAAGCGCGCCGCATAATGCGGATCGATGTCGGATGCCAAGGCAAACTGATCACAATCATCGCGCTGGATCAGATAGAACATCACGGCGCGGTGTCCCTCTGCGACCATGTCGGCCATTTCATCGAGATGCTTTGCCCCGCGCGCGGTTACGGCATCGGGGAATTCCGCCAATCCGGGCACGGTGTCATCGCGTTTCAGATGGACGTTTTTGACCTCGACATAGCAAAGTCCCTTGACCGGATCGGACAGCAGAATATCGATGCGGGAATTCTTGCCGTATTTGACTTCGCGTTTCAGCGTCTCATACCCGGCCAGTTCCGGCACCTTGCCTGCCAGTATTGCCTCTTCGACAATTGCGTTGGGATGAGCAGTATTGATGCCAACCATCGCATTATTTACCCGGCACAGTTCCCAACTGTATTTCAGTTTGCGTTTTGGATTGTCCGATTGCGACAGCCATACATCAATCCCGGCTTCCTTTAACCCGATCATCCCGCCGGGATTGGCGCAGTGGGCGGTGATCATGTCGCCATTTTCAAGCTCGATATCGGCCAGAAACCGTTTGTAACGTTTGATCAGCTTGCCCTGAATCAGGGGAGAAGGAAGGAGCATTTCAAATTCCGGTAACTGTTTGTTTTTGATCGGTTAAATAAATTTTTGTGATTAAT
>CBIHMD010000329.1:0-3988 GCA_966210655.1 uncultured Thalassospira sp. | reverse complement strand
ATCATAATCCGTGCCCTCAAGCGCAAAGGTCAGATGATTGGCCCGCGTGATTGCATCGGGAAAGGGCTGCTCTGCTGGCATCAACAGTTTCCACAAACCGACCGTGATCGCGCCGGGGTTCCCGGCCCCGATGGCAGACTTAACGCTTGGATCAAGGCAGGGCTGCAAATCCATGATCGCACGACGCGTCTTGGCCCCGACAATACCATCCGTCGCCCCATAGGCAGACGTACTGCCACGCCTGCAACTTGCCGCAGCAACAAACAACCGGCTCTGAAAATCGGCAATCGCACCGTATTTCCCCAAAACCAGCGGCCGGTCTTCGAAACGATACAGGATCTGGGATAAATCCTGCGCGGGCGCATCAACCGGCATCGCACCGGCAAATAACCCTGCCGCCAGTCCAAGGACCGGCAGCAGGAAACGTTTAAAACGCAGCAATCTTTCAGGCCCGGTCACGGGCGCACCTCATTGACATGAAAGCTGTTCGGTCAGCTTAACCGGGCTCGCCAGCAACGCCAAGCGATACGCCCCATCCCTCTCAAACCCGATCGCCTCATAGACCTTCGCCGCCGCCGGGCTATCCGTTGACAGCACCGCATGGGTCACGCCGCGCGCCCGTGCCGCCAGAAGTGTTTTGGCGACAAGGATACGCGCATAGCCGTTACTGCGCTGTTCGGGCGGCGTCCAGACCGGGCCGATCTGGACCATGTCGGGCAGTTCGGCGTTGAAACCCGAAAGACTGACCGGAACACCATCAACGACAAGCGCCCACATATTGCGGTCATTAAGTGCATGGACAAGGCGACTGGCGATCCGGCTATCAAGGGCTGGCGTATCCTCTCCGCCCAGTGCCTCGATCTCATAGGCGCGCAGCCAGCGCAACAGCGTATTGCGATCAATCCGTTCGGCATCAACCATCTGGAAACTGTCCGACCGCACATTTTGCGGCAGGATCAGATGAGCAAGATCAAGCCGATAAAAAGCATCACATGCATTGATGGCAAATTGCGCATTGCCAAGCCCAAGCATATCAATCACGCCCTGTGCCTGATCGGCCGGACCAAAGAAACCCGCCACCGGTTGCGCATTTTCGGAACGGAACAGATCAATCAAACCAGGCGGCACCGGTCTACCACCGGTTTGCACAAAAACATTACCGTTGCCAAATATCGTCAAAACCGCCGTTACTGCACCATCGCCAGAAACCTCGCCGTAATAGCAGCCCGAAAGCGGATGATGACGTCGGTTCATGCCGACTTTTCGCAAATTGCTGCGCAGGACCATGCTGGTTTCGGCATGGGTCGCGAGAAATGCGTCAAGGGCATGAAGATCGTCATCTTGCAGCTTTCTGTACTGCATATCGGGGGTCCCTTTCTTTGGGCTTCAGGTAAGTGCCAACCTTCCGAATTGGCATAAAAAAAGACCGCTCCATTAGCGGCCCTTCACATATCGCAAGGTAATCCAACAGAGGTTCAAACACTTATGTCTTGAAAGCTCGTCGCATTGTTCCAACCATTGGATGTCACCTTAAATTCAAAAAATATCTCTTCGATGGATTCTTATTATCACAACCTTCCGAATTTTCGATCCTTCTTTTTAAAATTCTTTTCCGACCACAACATCACCCTGTTTCCGGAATACGGAAACAGTTGGGAACCTGCAAGAAGCTGATTTTCAATTCGGTTTGCGATAACCTCCGAAACTGGTATTACCATTACCAAGCGCATTTTATTCGGAGTTAACCTCATGCCAGTGATTACCTGCGTCGAAGACCTGAAACGTATCTATAAACGTCGCGCACCGCGCATGTTTTACGATTACGCAGAATCCGGAAGCTGGACCGAGCAAACATTCCGTGAAAACACCACTGATTTTCAGGATATTCACCTGCGTCAGCGGGTCGCGATCGATATGGCAGGGCGCTCCACCAAAAGCCAGATGATCGGTCAGGATGTTGCCATGCCTGTCGCCCTTGCCCCAGTCGGACTGACCGGCATGCAATGTGCAGACGGCGAAATCAAGGCTGCCCGCGCGGCGGAGAAGTTTGGCGTCCCCTACACATTATCAACCATGTCGATCTGTTCGATCGAAGATGTTGCCGAGAACACATCCAAGCCCTTCTGGTTGCAGGTTTACACACTCAAAGACGACGACTTCATGAAGCGGCTGTTTGACCGGGCGAAAGCCGCCAAGTGCTCTGCCGCGGTGATCACGGTGGATCTTCAGATGCTGGGGCAACGTCACAAGGATTTGAAGAACGGTCTGTCTGCCCCGCCCAAGTTGACCGTCAAATCGGTCACCAACATGATGACAAAAGTGCAGTGGGGGCTGGGTATGCTTGGTACCAAGCGCCGCTTCTTTGGTAATATCGTCGGCCATGCCAAGGGGGTTGCCGACCCGTCATCACTGAGCACCTGGACCGCCGAAGCGTTCGATGAATCACTTGATTGGGACCGTATTCGCGAGTTCCGCAAAATGTGGGATGGGCCCTTGATCATCAAGGGGATCATTGATCCGCGCGATGCTCTGGAAGCACTTAACGTTGGCGCAGATGCCATCATTGTTTCCAACCATGGCGGACGCCAGCTTGATGGCGCTTTGTCCTCAATCCGTGCATTGCCAGCCATCATGGATGCCGTCGGTGACAAGATAGAAGTCCACCTGGATAGCGGGATCCGTTCCGGCCAGGATGTGCTCAAAGCACTGGCACTGGGTGCCAAGGGCACCTATATCGGGCGCGCCTATGTTTATGGTCTGGGCGCAATGGGCGAAGCCGGTGTGACCAAGGCGCTTGAGATCATTCACAAGGAACTTGAAGTTTCCATGGCGCTTTGCGGCCATACTGACGTGACCAAGGTGGATCGCGATATCCTGATGATCCCGCGCGATTTCTCCGACCGCTGGCAATAACCCGACTGAGGCACTTACGTCTTTGAAGATCAAATAAAAAGCGGCGTCTTCTAGTGCTGAAGACGCCGCTTTTTAATTTGGTTCTGTTGGGAAGCAAGCCCTCTACCGAGGGCAAACCCTCAAAAAGAAAAAGCGCCACCTGAAGGTGACGCTTTTCCAATAAAATCGCGAGCCTGATGCCCGAAAACGACTTAACGTTTCGAGAACTGGAAGCTACGACGAGCTTTGGCGCGACCGTATTTTTTACGTTCGACTGCACGGGAGTCACGGGTCAGGAAGCCGCCTGCTTTGAGCGACGGACGCAGTGCCGGCTCGACCAGGGTCAGCGCGCGCGAGATACCGTGACGAACGGCACCGGCCTGACCGGAAAGACCACCACCGGTAACGGTGCAAACGACGTCGAACTGATCTTTACGATTGGCAACGCCGAACGGCTGGTTGATCACCATGCGCAGAACCGGACGTGCGAAGTAATCTTCGAATTCGCGGCCATTGACGGTGACTTTACCCGAGCCCGGTTTGATCCAGACGCGTGCAATTGCGTTCTTACGACGACCGGTTGCATAGGAACGGCCCTGTGCGTCGATCTTCGGTTCCGGCAGGGTGCCTTCTGCAGCAGCAGCTTCACCGCCCTGTGCGAGATCCTTGAGATCTTCAAGAGTTTTGGTGTCGGCCATTACTTAGCACTCCGCTTATTCTTGTCGTTCATTGCGGCAAGATCGAGAACTTCCGGCTTCTGTGCATCATGCGGATGCTCGGTACCGGCATAGACGTGCAGCTTGGAAAGAACCTGGCTGCGCAGCGGACCACGGGACATCATACGCTCGACAGCTTTGATGATCACACGTTCCGGATGCTCGCCATTCAGCAGCTTGTCCATGGTGCGTTCTTTGATGCCGCCCGGATAACCGGTGTGCCAGTAGAACTTCTTGTTCTGAAGTTTACGGCCGGTCAGTTTGACTTTTTCGGCATTGACGATGACGATGTGATCGCCACAATCCATGTGCGGGGTAAACATCGCTTTGTGTTTACCACGAAGACGGTTGGCAACAACGGCAGCAAGACGGCCGAGTAC
>CBIHMD010000328.1:0-3988 GCA_966210655.1 uncultured Thalassospira sp. | reverse complement strand
AACTCGAACAGATCGTTGCCGACCATTTCAAAGCCCTGTTTGGCAACAGTGACATCACCGCATCGTCGGATTTCTTTGCATTGGGCGGACACAGCCTTGTCGCCATGCGCCTTGCCGGGTTGCTCGAAAAATCCACCGGCATCCGCCCGAAACTTCAGGATATCTTTGTCGCCCGCACAGTCGGCGGGATCGCAACCCTGCTTGCCGACCATAAACAGAATGGCGAACAATTCCTGATTCCAAAGGCAGACGGCCCGAAATTCCCGCTTTCAAGCGGACAGGCCCGTCTTTGGGTCCTGCAACGCATGCAGCCCGACATGGCGGTTTATTCCGTCCCTGCCGCGTTTGAAATCAATGGGCCGATTGATGCCGATGCCCTGCAGGCCGCCCTGCACAAACTTGAAGAACGGCAACATGCGCTACGTCTGCGGTTCAAATCCGATCCGCATCACCCGGATGGCGTCAGCCAGTATCTGGCACCCGCCGGTTCATGGATGCTTGGTCGCCACCAAATGGACGAAGGCCCCGCCCGCTTGTTCATCGCGCGCGAAACCGTCCGTCCCTTCGACCTTGAAAACAAACCATTGGCAAGGGCCGATCTGATCACGCTCGCCCCCAACCGTCACTGGATGCTGGTTTCCCTGCATCATGCGATTTGCGATGGCTGGTCGATGCCGACATTGCTGCGCGATCTTGCAGCCCTTTATGCCGCAGAAACCGGAATAGCCACCCCATCGTTGCCATTGCTTGACCGCCATTACGAGGATTTTGCAAGCTGGCAACACAGCTATTTAAGCTCAGCCGACGGCAAGGATTTGCTGGCCCGCTGGAAAGAACGGCTGTTGCCTCTGCCTGAACCATTGGCCCTGCCAACGGATCGCCGCCGTCCCAAGGCGCGCCGTTTCGCCGGTGATTTCCATGAAACGGCCTTTGGCGAAGAAACCGCGCGTCTGATCAATGATGCGGCGGACCGGCACGGCACAACCGCGTTTTCCATTCTGACCGCCTTTGTGCAAATCCTGATGTACCGGCAATCCGGGCAGACCGATATCCCTCTTGGCATGCTGGTGGCGGGCCGTGAACAGACCGCCCTTGATGACGTGGTCGGCTTCTTTGTGAACACCGTCGTTCTGCGTCAGAATGTCGATCCGGATGCCGGATTTGACGATCATCTGACCCAAACCGGCAAAACCATCATTGATGCCCTGTCCGATCAGGCCGCCCCGTTCGAGGATGTGGTTGCCGACGTCAATGCGCCGCGCGATCCTGCACGCAATCCGTTATTTGATGTTCTGGTCGCATGGCAGGACAGCATCCCCGACCTTGGCAAGCTTGGCGATGCCGAACTCTCGCTTCTGAAAACCGAATTCCCGTTCTCGAAATTCGATCTTGCATTCTATTTCAGCAAACGGAACGACGCCCTTCTATGCCAGATCGAATTTGATACCGACCTGTTTGACAAACCCACCATTCAGGCAATTTTCAACCGCCTTGAAATCCTTGCCTGCGCCGCCCTGTCCAAACCATCGACAATCAAAATCGACGAATTGCCGATCTTGCCGGCGGACGAACGCGCCCGGATCGATCAATTCAATGCCACCGATCTTGACCTTGCGATTGAACGCAGCATTTCCGAACCGTTCCTTGATCAGGTCCGCGCCACGCCAACCGCACCTGCGGTTATCGGAACATCTGAAACCCTAAGTTACGAACAATTCACCCGTCGTGCCGCCGGGATTGCCGCGAAACTGCGCGCAGCATCAATTGGTCCAGGTGATGTGATCGGCGTTGCCGTGCGACGGTCGGTCGATATGCTGGCCGCCATTCACGGGATCCTTCTATGTGGTGCGGCATATAGCCCCCTTGACCCGGATCACCCCGAACAGCGCCGCAAGGACATGCTTGATGATCTTGACTATCCGCGTGTCATCACCACCGCCGATCTCGCCCATCTGTTTGACCTCGACAATGTTCTGATCATCGATGGCACCGAAGATGCCGATATCCCTGATGCGATCAACGCACCCGATGACCTTGCCTATGTGCTGTTCACATCCGGCTCAACCGGTCGCCCGAAAGGTGTCGAAATCGCCCATCTCGGCGTTCTGAACCGTATCCTCTGGATGCAGGACACCTTCCCGATTGGCCCTGATGACGTCATTTTGCAAAAAACCCCGATCACATTCGATGTTTCGGTATGGGAACTGTTCTGGTGGTCATGGACCGGGGCGCGCGTTGTCCTGCCCGATCCGGGCGTTGAACGCGATCCGCAACAACTGGCCCAGACCATTCGCGATCATGGCGTCACCACCATGCATTTCGTGCCTTCGATGCTGGCAAGTTTCCTGTTCTCGGTCGAACACGGGCTGGTCGATATCGAAAACCTTGGCAGCCTCAAACGCGTTTTCGCAAGTGGTGAGGCACTTGATCCCGCACTGGTAAAACGCTTCAACGATCTGCTGTTTGATCGCTTCGGGACCGAACTGCATAACCTTTACGGCCCGACCGAGGCGACGGTGGATGTCACCTGGCATGCCTGCTCTCCGCTTGATAATCCCGATATCGTTCCCATCGGCAAACCGATTGCCAACACCACCATTCGCATCCTTGATGCCAAACTCCGCGACATGCCGATTGGCGTCTCGGGTGAAATCGTGTTGGGTGGGCCACAAATCGCGCGCGGTTATCGCAACCGCCCTGAACTGACCGCCGAAAAGTTCCCCGATGATCCCCGCAATCCGGGCCATAAACTGTATCGCACTGGTGATCTGGGCCGCTTCCTTGCCGACGGATCGGTCGAATATCTTGGCCGGATCGATCATCAGGTCAAAATTCGCGGCTTCCGCATCGAATGCGGCGAAGTCGAAACCACGATCGAAAGCCACGATCTGGTTGAACGCGCCCTGGTCAAGGCGGTGCGGGTTGGCGACCTTGATGAATTGCATGCCTTTGTACTGGGTGACGGTGAACTGACCATTGGTGTCCTGCGCGATCATCTGCGCACCCGCCTGCCCGAATATATGATCCCGGCACGTTTCTTTGCCCTTGATCACCTGCCTCTCACCAGCAGCGGCAAGGTCGACCGAAAGGCCCTTTCGGGGACACCGATAGCAGGGTCGCCAAAAGTCGCCAACCGGAAATCAAAACCGGCTATCGCGGCAAAGACCGACGCCGAAAATATTGATCTGGCAAATCTGGAACGCGTTCTGCAACGGCTGTGGCAGGAAATCCTGCCTGGTGTACTGGCGGATCGAGAAGACGGTTTCTTTGATGTCGGCGGCAATTCGCTTTTGCTGCTGCGCCTGCATGAAAAAATCAATACCCGCTGGCCCGGCAAGGTCAGCATCGCCGACCTGTTCGCCAGCGCCACCATCGCCCGTCAGGCCGAACTACTGGCCGGGTTGAATATCGCAACCGACGATCTTGCAACGGCACAAGGTGCCCAGCTTGCCACCGACGAACCGATTGCGGTGATCGGCATCGGGCTTCAGCTTGCCGGGGCGGACGACATCGATACATTTTGGGCTGATATCGCCCGCGGCACGGATGGCGTCCGACCACTTCCGCCCGAACGCGATCATGAAACCCGCGACATGATGGCCGCCATCGGCCGTCCGGTTCCGGCCCGCTTCCGCGAAGCCGCCTATCTTGACCGCATCTTTGATTTCGATCCGGGCCGTTTCCGCATGGCACCGGCTGACGCCGCCCTGATCGACCCGGAACAGCGCCTGTTTATCGAAACCGCCCTGATGGCGATGGAAAATGCCGGTTATGGCGGGCAGGCACTACGCGGTAAAAAGGTCGGCATTTTTGCCGGTGGCGGGGCAAACCCGGCATGGCGCGTTGCCATGGAACATGTCGCACGTGACAGGGCCGAACAGGTCTTTGCCCTTAACGTGCCCTCGAACATGGTCACACGCCTGTCCTTCCTAAAAGACTGGCACGGTCCGGCAAATAACATCGACACCGCTTGCTCGTCATCCTTGGT
>CBIHMD010000327.1:0-3997 GCA_966210655.1 uncultured Thalassospira sp. | reverse complement strand
GACCGGACCAAGGTGCTTGACAGTCTGAGTGCCAAATATGCCGAGGAACCGGTTGCGGTTGGTGTGACCGCCAATGGCGGCGTGATCGAGGTGTTAAAAGCGCCCGATGGCAAGACATGGACCATCCTGTTTACCTCGCCCAACGGGGCAAGCTGCCTTGTGGCATCGGGCGAGGCCTGGCAGGAACTGGAAGTGAAACTGAACGGGCCCCATGCCTGAACCGGTGGCGCGGTAATATCGCGCGAGGTTTTGAAGGCGCATGGTGCGGCCTGCCGCAGCATACCGGTCAGGATGATGGCCGGGATGATGACTGTGACGATGATTGGACGATGACCGGTTTATCGAATTTCGACGAGTGACCTCCTTGACTGACCCGCAAGCCTTTCGGTTTGCGGGTCTTTTTTGCGGCCGGGCGGCAAGGTGGAGGATGCGGCGGCAGAAATGGTTCCGCCGCCACGCGATCAGGACCGGTCGCGGTTAAGGTGCCCTACCATCAGGACGATGGTCGGAACGATGCCGCAAAACGCAACAATCGGCCACGCACTTTGGCGGGGCAGCAGGGTGACGGCAAGGGTGCCGAATACGCCCAGCAGGATGCCGCCAAGACAGAAATAAACCGCCGTGACCGTGCCCGCGATATGATCGAACCCGCGAAGCGCACCATTGGGCGCGACCGATACTGCCATTGAAATGCCAACCCCGATCAGCCACATCGGCGCGATGAAGCCGATGATTGATCGGGGGATCAGGCTTTCGGTCAGGGCAAGCATCCCGGCCCCGGCCATCAGGCAGAACATGCCGGTCGCCATGATGCGGGCGATGCCAAAACGCGGCACCAGACGCCCGACCAGACGGGCGGTTGCCATCATGGCAATCGCGACCGAGGCAAAGAGAAGGCTGAACAGGGTTTGTGACAGGCCATGCCGCCCCATCAAAAGCCAGGGTGCGACCGAGAAATAGACAAAGAAACTGCCCATTCCGGCCCCGTAGGACAGGGTATATTGCCAGAAATTAAGTTGGCCAAGCGGGGCAAGAAGATCACGCCAGCGAAGGCCGGTTTCGGTTCGTTGCCGGGTTTCGGGCCACAGGAAAAAGGCGGCAATGACCGCAAACGCCATGGCAAGGCCGAGGAGCGCGAAAATCGCCCGCCAGCCCAGCCACATATCGACAAGCGCGCCGAGTAACGGGCCGATGGCCGGAACCATGGCGAGCATGGAACCCAGCAGGCCATAGATGACGTTGCTTTCATGGCGCCCGGCATAGATATCGCGCACGGTGGCAAAGGTCGCGACCAGACAGGCCGAACCACCCGCCGCCTGCACAAGACGCAAGGCCAGAAACACATCACCACGCGTGGCAAGCGCAAGACCAAGCGATGCCGCGACATAGGCCATCGCACCACCCAGCAATACCGGGCGACGGCCAAAGCGGTCCGAGAGCGGGCCAAAGACAAGCTGCCCGGCCCCGATCAGGACCAGATAGAAAGTCAGGGTCAGCTGGATCAGAAGCGGGCTGGAGCCAAGAATGCCCGCCATGCGTGGCACCACAGGCAGATACATATCCATGCCAAGCGATGCCAGAAGATCGAATGGAGATAACAGAAAAACAGTGGCGGTAAGCGAATACCGCCAAGACAAGATATCAGAGCGCATAAGGCCGTTTCCTTGAAAAAGGGATCGGGCAGCGCTCTCAGAGCCACCAGGTTCTGAAAGAACGCCGCAACAACAAAAACCAAAGGGGTTGCTGCGGCTTATTTGTCGGCTTTTTTACTGGTGCTCATGGCGGGTGTCTCCTGTTTCGCGGGTAGCATAACGGGTGAGGTGCAGCGGGGAAAGAGGGTTTTGTGGAGGGGCATTTGAGGATGCGGCGTGGCTGTCTGGATTTCCGCCTGCGCGGGAATGACGGGGAGGTATTTGGTACATTTATGAAAATACAGTTCTTTTTTGTGTTGACCTCAATATAGGTTCAAGTCCTAGGGTGACGATATCACCCGGAGACGGGCTTTATTGATCGGAGAATGAGGAAATTTATGGAACAGGTTTCTGTCGCGCGAAAGCGTGCCGCGCCGCCGCGTGTGATTGATGCGATATTGCAAAGCGGGTGGCTTTGGCTCCTTGCGCGGATATGTGTGATATTTGTTTTTGCCGCGTCGGGGACGGCCAAGCTGATTGATTTTGACGGCGGGGTGGCGGAAATGGCCGCCGCCGGGCTTTCGCCCGCGTGGCTGTTTAACATTCTGGTGGTGGCAACGCTTTTGATCAGTGCGATTCTGGTGCTGCTTGACCGGGCGGTGTGGCTGGCGAGCGGGGCGCTTTCGGTGTTTCTGGTTCTGACCATTCTGGTGGTGCACAGTTTCTGGAACATGGAAGGGCCGAAGGCGCAGATTTCGATGTTCTTTGTGCTTGAACATATCACGGTGATTGGCGGGCTTATGGCGGTGGCGATTGCCAGCCGGTTGCGCCGCCTGATCAGGGAGACCGGGGCCTGAGCCAAACCCGGCAGCACCGAAATAACGATCCGGCCCGCATTGCGTGACAGCGATGCGGGCCTTTTTCATGCGCGATTTATGCAAAGGGGCAGGAGGATGTGATGAGTGGACCGGTTGATCTGATCTGGTGGATTACGGCGGTGGAAATCCCGGCGGTGGCGGGGCTTTTCTGGCTGACCTGGCGGATGCGCGGCGAGTTTTCCGACCGGCTTGAAGCCATGCGCGCGAGCCATGATGCGGAGATGATCGAGCTTCGCGACGGGCTGGCGGATTTCAAGCTGGATGTGGCGCGAAACTACGTTTCGATCCCGTACCTTAAAGATATTGAAAAACGCCTGACCGCGCATCTGCTGCGGATCGAGGCGAAGCTTGACCACAATGTACCGGCGGCATGAGGCCGGGCGGAAAACAGGATAAGGAAACAGCGATGAATGATGTTCCGACGATGGATGCGATCACCGACCCGCAGGTTTTGCCGGTCGGTGATGTTCTGGCGCGTACCCTTTATGGCGAGGCACGTGGCGAGGGATTGACGGGGATCGAGGCGGTGGCCTGTGTGATCGTAAACCGCGTGGCATTTGCCAAAGCGCGCGGGCGTTATTGGTGGGGGAACACGGTTTCGCAGGTGTGTCTGAAACCGGGGCAGTTTTCCTGCTGGAACGCCGGGGACCCGAACCGGGCGAAGTTGCTTAAACTCAGCGCGCGGGACCCGGCATACCGGCTGTGCAAACGGGTGGCGACCCGCGCCCTTGCCGGGGAGATTGCCGATATGACGATGGGGGCAACGCATTATCACACCCATGCGGTTGAACCCTATTGGGCGCGCGGGCAGGTGCCGGTGGCCGAGATTGGGGGACACCTATTTTATCGCGGGATTAACTAACCCGTTGGTCGTTATTGCCGTCATGACGTGGCGAAAAGCCCCGCCTCAATTGGCGATAAAGGCCCCGGACCACATATGGGCGATGTTCTGGAACGGGACGGGCTGGGTGAAATAGGACAGCGGATCATTGATATAAAGCACTGCTGTCGGCCCCATCGGGGTTTGCACCCATGCCATCCCGCGCAGTACCACGACATGCCCGGAATAGGGGGTGTTTTGCAGTTTCAGGATGATCGGACGCCCCGATGCCAGAGTGTTGTAAAGCACCATCGGATGGGCAGGCATGCCATAACCGGCGACATTGTTGCTCACCAGGCTGAGCAATTGCATGATTTCCGGGTCCTGCCCGGTGCGGATGCATTGCTGTGCCAGCATCGGGTTGGACATCACGAGCGCTGAATTGCAGCAGGTCGGTTGCGACATGCCGTTTGCGACAGAAACAAGCTCGCACTGATGCGGGGATGTATTGGGATGGGTCTGGCTTTTCCAATGGGCGATCTGTTCGACCACGGCGGCCCAGCACCAGACCTGTGTCTGTTGCGGGATATTGACGATGCCAAGGTCAATCGGCGGCGGCAACTGCTGTGCATTTGCCTGATCCATCCCCAGAAACAGCAGCATTGCGG
>CBIHMD010000326.1:0-4010 GCA_966210655.1 uncultured Thalassospira sp. | reverse complement strand
AACCGGAACTTTTGATTGTCGGGGCAAATGATTTCGGCTACTCTTGATTGTGAAATTCCGGATTGTTGCCCGGAACAATAAAAAGCAGGAGCATGGGGCCATGACACTTGTTGTAAATGACGGCACGCCGGAAATGCGCGCACTTCTGGAAAAGGGGCGCAAACGGCTTCGGACTGTCGGGATAATCCTGCTTTTGCTGGGTATCCTTGCCGTTGCCTTTCCGTTTGCCACCACGATTGCCTTTAAAACCGTGATCGGCTGGCTGTTTATCATTGGTGCGGTCGGACATTTTTACGGGGCATGGAATGCCGATACGCCGACACGCCGCTGGATCGACATCGTTCAGGGCGTTCTGTTTGGACTTGTCGGCGGGTGGCTGGCATTTTTCCCGTTGACCGGCATTGTGACGCTGACGGTGTTGCTGGCGATTGCCTTTATCCTGCAGGGACTTCTGGAACTTGTCATGGCGTTTCGCCTCAGTCAGTTTCCCGGCTGGAAATGGATGGTGTTTTCCGGCGGTATCGCGGTGCTTGCCGGTATTCTGATCTTTGCCGAACTGCCAAGTTCCGCCACATGGGCGATTGGCCTTCTACTTGGCATCAATCTGCTGTCATCGGGCTTCAGTTACCTGATGGTGTCGATGGCGATGGGCAAGGTTTCGGTTCGTTGAGTTGAAACCGAGTGAGTTCATGAGCAACGAAAGCTGGCAAGTAATTTTACTCATTGTGTTTGGGCTGCTTCTAGGAGTTTTGTTGGGCTCATTTGGGGCGATATTACTCCTGCCTGTGCCAGTTGGAGAAGGGTGGGGGAGTTCTCTAGGAGCGCTGATTGGGGTTGTAGGAGCATTTCTTGGGGCAAGAGCAAGTTTTGTTTGGCAGGAAAAAGCGAGACGCCGAGACACTCTGTGGCCTTTTGTCGATCGTTTAGAGCACGCTTATCAGTTACTTGTTGAAGCAAAAGATTTAACAGAGATTCTAGCTGGCCCGTTAAGAGCTATCGGCGAGCAAGCGATCAAGGTTGACCAAGCACGTCCTTCACTAGACTCTGGATTACGTCGGGCTGGATTGCTTCCTGTGGGTGGGGAGCAAGATGAAAAGATCAAACAGTCCGATGCCGACATTATTAGGGCGAAGAAACAAAGGTTTGAAGACGCCTGTAGGGATTTGGAAGGTCTGCTCAATGCAATCGATAAGAGTAATCTCAGCAAGATTTATGAATGTGTTACTAAGTCAAACATACTATTGTCTTGGCCGTTGAAAAATATGGATTTTATTTTGGAGCAGGCGCAGACATTTTCGCTAAAAAGTATCTTGGAAGATATTGTACAGGCTCAAGGCTGTGCTGATTTTGCCCGAAATACTTTTGAAAATAGCGAAGGTGCCCTAAGAAGCAAGGTGCTCCGCGGAGACATAGCTTATAAGGCATTCGTCGAAACTATTCCTGCTCTGGATAATCATTTGACGAATGCTGTCGCAGAGGTGAAGCGGTTAAGGAGCCTCTCCTAGGTGCTATAAGTTGCATAATCTTGTACAATCTCTTGAGAAGATATCTCATCTCCATTCACGGATCATGCGGAAAGGCACCGGGCGCGATCAATTCAAGGTCGAGTTCCTTCATCACGACTTCGATCGGGGTGATGATGGTTGTGCCCGGATCACGCGCGGTGCTTTCCGACCCGGCGAACAGTAACCCGATACAGACATTTTCATCGTCATAAACCAGCGACCCGGAATCGCCGCCGCGTGAAAAATCACCCTGACCCAGCGGTTGGGAAATAATCACCTGATCGATGAAAACCGCGTTTCCGGCTTCGCCGTAATTGACCTGCACGGTGGCATAAAGACCCTGTATCGACCCTCGCGTATGACCGGTGGTGCGCCCGGTTTTGTGAACCGCCGTGCCAAGGTCGCCATCGCCCAGATTACGTGTTTTTCCCGGCGTTTCCGGCCCGATATTCTGCGTATGCCAGCGGACATATTCGGCGGCGGGTTCGTGCGGTGTGGCAATCGCTGCATCCATCCGGTTTTCAGCATTGTCGCGAAAATCAATCGGGACAAACCGGGCCAGACCGGCAATGACGTCATCCGGGTCATGGCCGCCATCGGCGATGCCCGGTTGCAGGATCACATCACCCGGTCGGGCGTCGTTCGAATTGGCTAGAACATGATTATTCGACAGGATTACGACCGTGCCGCTACGCCGGTCACGCATCAATCCGCCCAATGTGCCGGCGGTAACATCGACATGGCCGATGCTGATGCCGCTGGTGGCCGGGCGTTCGCGTGCGGTGAGCGGACGGCGCGAAAAGCTTGCTTCCTGAACATCGGTAATAAAATCGACGGTGCCGCCGCTGCCCGCGGGGTGCTGCAGCAGATTGGGGATGCGGTGCGACAGGGCAAGCTGGCTTGCCGCGATTTTCCGGTTCACGAATATGACGATGGCAAGCTCGCCGGTATCGGCTCCCTTGACAGTTTTCCGGCCCAGCGAATAACCATTGATTTCACCACGTTCCAGCAGTGGATCGAACTGGTTGGTCTGACGGATGAAGTCCCGATATTGCGCAAAATTTGCCCGTGTCATGGTTGGGATTCCCTATTGCTGTTGTCACGGTTTTGCCCCGGATTGTTCCGGCGTTCATTACCGGTTTTGTTCAGCATGGCAGGGGTTTATGGCGCTCAAAAGGCTGTAAAACCTTTGCTCGGGATCAACTCTACGTCGTAACCGTCAACATCATGGGGAACGCCTTCGGGCCAGCCGGGGCAGGACACATAAACATGAATGCAGTGCCGGTCGGGATGGGTGCGCGACACACCGGCCGCCACGCCAACCACACCCGATGTCGCCATAACCTCGGCCCGGCAATGTTCTATCGCCTCTTTCAGGGTCGTGCGGGGCATCGGTTTGTCCTTCTTTGTGCAGATACTCTTTTCGGATATGGGGTGAAACCGTGCCATGGTCAAATGGTGACAGGCTTGGTTCTGATTCGGGAAATCAATCCTGATTGGGACGCAAAAATGCACGTGTCTGTTCAATCGCTTCGCGCATGCCGACCCGTTGGACATTGACGTCTTCGGGGAATGCGCCCAGCAATCGCGACGGCATCCGGTTATCAAGCAGCACAAACACCCCACGGTCTTCCGCACGGCGGACAAGGCGACCAAAGGCCTGCTTCATCCGAAGGCGCGTTAGCATATCGTCATAACGCGCACCATGAAACGCTGCCTTGCGCGCCCGGTGCAGGATATCGGGGCGGGGCCATGGCACGCGGTCAAACACGATCAGGCGAAGGCTGTCGCCCGGCACATCAACCCCGTCGCGCACCGCATCGGTGCCAAGCAGACAGGCGTCGCGTTCAACTCGGAAAATATCGATCAGGGTCGACACATCCATACCGTCAATATGCTGTGCCAGAAGCTGCAACCCGGCATCGTCAAGCGGCCCGGTCAGGCGTTCATAGACCGCACGCAAACGGTTAATCGCGGTAAACAGGCCAAGCGCGCCGCCGCCCGACGCCAGAAACAGTTCGCGATATGCCGCCGCCACATGATCGGGGTTATCGCGGCCAAGGTCATTGATGATCAAAACCTTGGTCTGTTTGGCGTAGTCATAGGGGCTCTTCATCGCCGCCCGGATCGCCGGCATCGGCATATGAGATGCCCCGGTGCGATCTTCGGCAACACCCCAGTCAAACATTTCATCACCCGTGCCATCGCGGAGCGTGGCCGATGTGATCACCAACCCGTGGGCAGAGGGGGCCAGGGCCGCAGTCAAGGGTAGCGTCGGGTCGATATGATGGCGGTGCATGCCGACATCGAAATCGCGGCCAAATTGCCGTTCGATGGCAAACCAGTCGACAAATTCCGGTGGGGTGGCATCGACAAGGCTTTCAAGCATCGCGCGCCAGGCGGCCACCTGCATGATCGCACGCCTTTCAAGGGAACGGATCGCGGCATCAAGGCGCTGGCGTTCGGCACTTTCAAGTTCATCAGCCTTTTCATCCAGCATATGGG
>CBIHMD010000325.1:0-4010 GCA_966210655.1 uncultured Thalassospira sp. | reverse complement strand
ACCAATGACAATGCCGCACCGGCATTGGTTTCCTGCACAATGCCGCTTGTCGGGCCTGCACCGACTTCTTCAAACAGCCGCACAACATCCAGAAGCGTCGTTCGCTTGGCATTGCCACAGAAACGATAAACGCCGCCGGCCCCGCGGACCGATTCAACCAGCCCCGCCCGGCCCAGATCGCGCAGGACCTTTGCCAGATGGTTGGTCGAAATATTGTATCTCTCGGCGATTTCGGATGCCGAAAGCTGCCGGTCGGTATCCTCGGCCAGTTCCAGCACGGCATATAATGCGAACAGGGTCGCCTTTTGCAAAGACATCATGGCGTTACACCCCTTCGTCCATATCGGTTTCAAGCTGGATAAAGGGTCCGGCCATCATGCCCTGTGCGCGGAAAAACGACATAAGGTCGGTCGCATCGCGCGGGATCATGGTGCGGATCTTGGTCACACCGGCCTTGCGGAAACAGCGGCAGATTTCGGTGTAAAGAATGCTGCCGATCCCGCCCATGCGCAAATTCGGCTCGACACTGACGGTGCCGACCCAGCCGCACGGGACCGAGTTGAATTCCCACGACCGGACTTCCCCGAAAATACAGCCCAGCAACGTGTCGCCTTCTTCGGCAACCAAGAAAAACCGGGAATCCTTGCGATTGCCATAACGGGTGAACAGATCATCCCAATATTCCGGCTTGCGAAGGCCCGTTGTGCGGTCGTCAAGTGCGACCACATTGGCAAGGTCATCCTTGACCGCCGGACGAATATTGATTTTATGCTCGCCAATCGAGACCAGGTTATATCCCGGTGTATCTTGCGCAGCGTCCACCACGTAATGCCTTTCTTGTCCTGCAGGTTGGCAAAATCCCAACCCCCGCTCCTGACAGGAGAATACCCATAGTAAAAATACGTAAATTGGTACGATTATACTACACTGTCATTACCACGCGCGGCAACGATAAGTTCCGCCGCAGGTGCGAACAAAGCAAAGCAATGCAAGGATTTGAACCACATAACCCCGATATTTGTTCTGTGCAAGTCCTAACGCTTTCGGCACCGCAAACCAGACTGTTCTGCCATGCCCCGCAACCGGGAATTTCGGCTTCCTCTGGTCCGGCCTCGAAATCACAATTTGTTACCGTAAAAACATCGCGCCCCGATCACGCAAGGATTGACAGGAACGCGAAGTCATGGCTTATCGCCCAGCATAAATTTTGCGCTGGGCAGGTCACTTTCGCAAAGTTCGACCCGGCACGAAATGGACCGGAATTGCAGCAACATCTATCGAGTATAAGGAGTGGGGCACGCCATGGCGCGCAACGGTTTCGACGCAATTGATCGCAAAATTCTTCGCGAGATTCAGGAAGACGGGCGCATCTCGATGGTCGAACTGGCCGACAAGGTCGGTCTTTCCGTGTCCCCCTGCCTGCGCCGCCTGCGCAAGCTCGAAGAAAGTGGTGTGATCCGCAAATATGTCGCCCTGCTGGCCCCGTCGCATCTGCATCTGGGTGTGAATGTCTTTGTCACCGTATCCCTGACCCAGCATGACGAACCGTCGCTGCGCCGTTTTGAAACCGCCGTGCAATCCCACCCGGAAATCGTCGACTGCTACGCCATGGTCGGCAATCAGGATTACATGATGCGCATTGTCGTGCAGGACCCGGCCGCCTATCAGCGTTTCCTGTCCGAAGTCATGATGAAGCTGCCCGGTGTCGCCAATATCAAATCAAGCTTCACCCTGCACGAAGTCAAAAACAGCACCACCCTGCCCGTGCCGGAGGCATAAGGCACACCACATTCCGGCGCATATAGCCGAAATCCGCCCTAAACCGTGGCAATCCGGCGAACAGGAATGATCGTCGGAAACAGCACCGCAAGCGTCACCCCGCGCAGCAGGAAAAACGCGTTAAACGACGCCCACAGCAGATGGTTGCTGTCCGCTACCACAGCACCCCACGCCATCCCGGCATAGATCGCCACCGACAAAAGCATCATGTTGCGCCAGTGCTTGGTCTGCATCGCGCCCAGAAACACCCCGTCGAACTGAAAACCAAGCACCCCGGTAATCGGCAACATCACCGCCCACAGCAGGTAGCTATAAGATGCCGCGCGCACTTCCGGGATCGAGGTCAGACCATCAATGATCCACGGGCCCATAAGGCCAAAGATCGCCGCCATCACCACCGCCGATGCAATCGCCCAGATCGTTGTTTTGCGCACCGCCCACAGGAACTGTCTGCGCCGTTCCGCCCCATAGGCCTGCCCGACAAGCGTTTCCGCCGCATGGGCAAAACCGTCCAGCGCGAAAGAGCCAAACATCAGGAAATTCTGCAACACCGCATTCGCTGCCAGCGTCACCTCACCAAAGCGGGCGGAAAAACTGGTAAACAGGGCAAACGCCGATGTAAGCGCCATGGTGCGCACAAAGATATCGCCATTGATTTTCATCAGGCGCGCCAGTTGGGTACGATCAAAAACACCGATCCCGCGCCACGTCCCGCCAAGCCGCTTCAGATGCGGCTGCATCAGAAACCAGCCCAGCATCACACCGGAATAATCGGCAATCACGGTTGCCCCGGCAACCCCTTTGACGTCCCAGCCAAAGCCCTGCACAAACAGGATATCAAGGACCATGTTCAGGCTGTTTAAAACCACCTGAAATATAAACACCGCGCGCGCGTCGCGCATCGCCAGCAACCAGCCCAGCATGCAGTACTGCATCAATGTCGCGGGCGATGCCCAGATACGCACATGGAAATAATCCCGTGCTGCCGCCTCGACCGCCGCTGTAGGCTGGATCAAGGCCATGGCAAGCTCGATGATCGGCCATTGCAATACCATGACCGCAAGCCCCGCCGTCACCGCAATCAGCGCCGCACGGGCAAAAACCGCCCTTACCCCGTTCGGGTCACGCCGCCCATAGGCCTGTGCCGCAAGCCCGGTGGTCGCCATGCGCAAAAAGCCAAAGCTCCAGAACACATAGGAAAAAATCAGCGCCCCGACCGCAACCGCGCCGATGTAATGCGGGCTGTCCAGATGACCGACCACAGCGGTATCAACCGCGCCAAGCAACGGAACAGTGGCATTGGACAGAATAATCGGCAGGGTCAACGCCAGAACGCGTCGATCCCCCTTGCCGACCCAGCGGCGCGTGCGGCTCACAGGGGAACTCGTCGGGGAACTCATCGGGGCCTCGGAAAATCGTCTGATCGGATGGGGCGAATGCCGGACAGGCCGGAGGATTTCTTGTGACACAGTTTATCGCCGTGCAAAAGGCACCTTTGGGCCTGTTATGCATCAAAGAATCCACATTGTGGAATACCATCTGCATCTCGTTCGCCCTTTAGGCGATTTTTCCTGATCCGGCCCCTGGCCTCAACATGCACCTGACATGAATCTGCATGACATGTTTTCTTCACAATTCCCGTCAAATGACTGTGAAACTGCAATAAATTTGTGACAGGAATTTCTACTATTTGGTCATGATTGCTGTCTAAAATACTATCCCAATGAATAGTTCGCTATCGCAAAATCACACTTTATTGACAGAAATCCTGATCGGTTCTGGCTATACCGTGCCAATCATCCACAAACTTATCCACAGGTTATATCGCAATGCGGATCACGGCCCTTTTCCGTGATTCACATGTCCGATTCATCGCCATCCGGGCATTTGTCCGACCGATCTGCCATTTGGCCCGAAGCAATACATGGCAAACCGATCATCTTTTGTATTGTCAGGGGTATGCCGCCGGTCAAATCGCTGTCACTGGAAACCGCCAGACATAAAAAGACTGGCCGTTGCGACGCAGCATTGCTAATCAGGAACAAAGACAAACAAAGGGATCTGATCTGACATGACCGCCGAAACCGCATTGAACGGACCGATGCTGCCGGCCGCATCAGGCACGACCAAAAGCATCGTGATCCTGCTGCATGGCTATGGCGCAGACGGCAATGACCTGATCGGGCTGGCACCGCATTTTGCCCGTGCCCTGCCCGACACCGCGTTTTATT
>CBIHMD010000324.1:0-4013 GCA_966210655.1 uncultured Thalassospira sp. | reverse complement strand
TCCCCACACATGCCAACATCGGTCTGATACGCCGTTCCGCCCGGCAATATCTGGGCATCTGCCGTCGGAACATGGGTGTGGGTGCCCAGAACAAGCGACGCACGACCGTCGCAATGATGACCAAACGCCATCTTTTCCGACGTGGTTTCGGCATGGAAATCGATGATGATCGCATCGACATTCTTGCCAAGCCTGTGTTTGGCAAACAGTTTGTTCGCCCCCTGGAACGGGCATGAAAGCGGGTCCATGAACAGTCGCCCCATCATGTTAACAACGCAAACTTTTTTGCCCGAACGGGTTTTGAAAACGTAATCGCCCTTGCCCGGCGTGCCGTCGGGGAAATTCCACGGACGCAGAAGTTTTTCATCCTCGTCGATATAGGCAATGATCTCGCGCTGATCCCAGACATGATTACCCGTCGTCAGGACATCGGCACCGGCATCATAGAATTCCTTGCAGATTTTCGCGGTAACGCCAAAACCATGTGCTGCGTTTTCCACATTCACCACCGCGATATCGACCGAAAGACGGTCCCGCAGCATTGGTAACGCTTCAAGTGCTGCGGTACGACCGGATTGGCCAAGAACGTCGCCGAGATGGAGTAAACGCATTGTAATTCCTGTTCCGTCTCATGCCCGAAATGCGGACATGACTATGAGTGATGCCCCTTAAAGACGCACCGCATGATGCATTACGCAATGTCGAAGGGATATGTTCAATAAATTAAGTGGGAGCCACCGCTGCCGTTGGCCATGTGGTAATTCCTCGTGACCTGCGTGTGCAGGTGGGCGCCGTATAACGAGACCACGGCCTCGCCAGGGACAGCTCCCTAGAGAAATGAGCATCGGCCCCGGGAATTAGCGAACCTGACGAACAGGGCAGCCCCCGAATTGCTGCTGCGCCCGATCGCCGCGAACGACGCATCGAAAACAGCCAGCGTCCGGAACTTAGTCCTGCGAAAGCTTTTGCGCAATAGCTTCGATACGAACAGCCATGCTTTCCATGTTTTCCGCAAGCGCGTCGCCTTCGGCCGCCGTGATGCTGCCGGGCTCTGGTACGGGTGCCACCGTGGCCTTCCCGTTGCGCATTTTTTCATGCAGATCGCCCAGTTCGTCAGCAATCAAAAGACTGGTCATGACCAAAAGACGCTGTTCACCAATCTGCCCGACGGCCCCGGCGATTTCACGCACGCGGTCGTCAACATATTGCGAAAGGCTGATCAGGCGCTCTTCCTGACCATCGTCGCAGGCAACGTCATAGCTGCGCCCGTTAATTCGTACTGAAACCTGTGCCATGAAATCTATGCCTGCTTCTGTTCGCGATCATCATCAAGGACCAGACGCAACTGTCCCACCGCCCCGTCAAGACGGGCCGATACGGTCTGGGTTGCTGTTGCGAGCTTGTCATAATCCTGACGCAAGGCGGCCAACTGGCTTTTCAGGGTTTCAACTTCACCAGTCGCAGCAGACTGGTTTCCGCTTTCCTGGGCCATACGCGACTCCGTGGCGGCATCAAGACTGTCGATGGCCGCTTTTAGTCGGTTACTCGCTTCTAGCAAACGCGACATATTCAATATCCAGCTTTGTTAAACTACCCGGTCGGCACGGGCAAAACCCGTCCCTGATCGCAAGATCGGCCACCCTGCCAACCGACTTTGTCATGAAAAAGGCTGATTTATTCCCGAACAAACCCGTGGCACCAAGCACAAGCCCCATGGCCCCCCATGGAACAATGCCCGAAAAACGTATGGAAAAGCCCGCCATGACATGCTGCACAATATCTGTCCTGTCCGATGAACCGGCAAGACACAAAGAGCACAGGACCGACTGGCAACATAGGGGGCGGGATCGGGATGCGTCAACAAGCAGCGTGGCCCCGTAACATGTTTGTTGATTCTGTTAACCGCAATCAGGACAATGCGCGCAGTTTTTCGACAGAAGCGGTTGACGGATGCCCCACGTGCGGGCATGTTCCGCGCGAATTCCGTATTTGTGGAATACATGTATTAAAAGTGTTTTCATCGCCCGACCGCGAAACCCCCAGGAACCGCATCCAATGACGACGCAATCAGAACACAACCGCATGGCCAATGCCATCCGCTTTCTTTCGGCCGACGCCGTAGAAAAAGCCAATTCCGGACATCCCGGCATGCCGATGGGCATGGCAGACGTTGCGACTGTTCTTTACACCAAATTCCTGAAATTTGATCCAAAGCACCCGAACTGGCCCGACCGCGACCGTTTCATCCTGTCCGCAGGTCACGGTTCGATGCTGCTTTATTCGCTTCTGCACCTTACGGGGTACGAAGATTTCGATCTGGATCAGATCAAGAATTTCCGTCAGATGGGCTTCCGCACCGCAGGTCATCCGGAATACGGCCATGGTGCCGGTATCGAAACCACGACCGGCCCGCTGGGTCAGGGTATCGCGACCTCGGTCGGTTTTGCGCTTGGCGAACGCATCATGAATGCGCGCTTTGGCAATGACGTTGTCGATCACTTCACCTATGTGATTGCCGGCGACGGCTGCCTGATGGAAGGCATCTCGCAGGAAGCCATTTCGATGGCCGGTCACATGAAACTGTCGAAACTGATCGTCCTGTTTGACGATAACGGCATTTCGATTGACGGCCCGACCTCGCTTTCGACGTCCGAAGATCACAAAAAACGTTTCGAAGCCGCTGGCTGGGATGTACAGCAGATTGACGGCCACGATCCGGTCGCCATCGAAGCCGCCATTGCCAAGGCAAAAACCACCAACACGCCCTCGATGATCGCGTGTAAAACCGAAATCGGTTTTGGCGCGCCGACCAAGGGTGGCACCTCGGCAACGCATGGTTCGCCACTTGGCGCGACCGAACTCGCCGGTGCCCGTGAAAAACTCGGCTGGACGGCCGAGCCGTTCGATATTCCGGCTGACATTCTCGACGCATGGCGCAATGCCGGTGCGCGCGGCAAAGCCGATTTCGATGCATGGGGTTCGCGTTTCGAAAATCTCGAAGCCACCCTCAAGGACGAATTCGAACGTCGCGTTGAAGGCAAACTGCCGGAAAACTGGATTGATGCGTTCAACGGCTACAAAAAGCAGATCACCGCTGAACTGCCCAAAGTCGCAACCCGCAAATCATCCCAGAACGTTCTTGAAGTCCTGACCAAAGCCATTCCGGAAATGATCGGCGGTTCTGCCGACCTGACCGGTTCGAACAACACCAAAACCGGCGTTCAGGCCCCGATCACCGCTGCTGGCGATTATCATGGCGGCTATATCTATTACGGTATCCGCGAACACGGTATGGCTGCGGCCATGAATGGTCTGGCACTTCATGGCGGCGTTCTGCCTTATGGCGGTACCTTCCTGGTCTTCACCGACTATTGCCGCCCGGCAATCCGTCTGTCGGCCCTGATGAACCAGCGCGTTGTCTATGTCATGACCCACGATTCCATCGGTCTTGGCGAAGACGGCCCGACCCATCAGCCGGTTGAACATGTTGCATCACTGCGCGCGATGCCGAACGTGACCGTCATCCGTCCGGCCGATGCAGTTGAAACCGCCGAAGCATGGGCAATGGCGATCACCAATGAAACCGGCCCGACCGTCATGGCGCTGACCCGTCAGAACCTGCCGACCTTGCGCACCGAATACCGCGAAGACAACCTTGTCGCGCGCGGCGGTTACGTGATTTCGGATTGCGACGGCGATCGTCAGGTCACCCTGATCGCGACCGGCTCCGAAGTCGAAATTGCCGTAAACGCACAGGCCAAACTCAAAGCCGACGGCATCAATGCTGCCGTCGTCTCCCTGCCAAGCTGGGAACTGTTCGACGCGCAGTCACCGGCTTATCGCAAGGAAGTCCTTGGCGACAAACCGCGCATTGCCATCGAAGCCCTTTCGGTGTTCGGCTGGGAAAAATACGTTGGCGACAACGGCAAAGTCATTGGCATGCACGGCTTTGGTGCCTCGGCACCGGCCGAAGTCCTTTACGAGCATTTCGGCATCACTGCCGAGGCACCAAA